>DATNQR010000594.1:0-12356 GCA_036703905.1 Thermosynechococcaceae cyanobacterium | reverse complement strand
CATCGGCGCTGCTGCTGTCCGATCGTCAGCTCAACGGTAGCTTTCAGCAGTACGGGCTAGAGCGACACTATCGCTTACTGACTCAGCTAGGGCAAGCGTTTCTAGGGCAAAAGCTGCCAGCGGCAGCCGAGGAAACGCTGCAGCAAGCTACTGGCTTGCAGAACGATCGAGCCTCTGCCCATTGCCTGCTGGCTCAAGCTCTGGAGCAGCGCAGCGAACAGAAACGCGCCAATGCAGAGTGGGAACTTTGCATTGCCTACAGTCGTCTCGATCATCCAGACGAGGCGATCGGATTCAACACAGCTCGCCAACGGTTGGCGGCGCAAGGAGTAAAGTAATGCTGAAGGGAGCAGGGGGGCTGGCAATCGCAGTGCTGCTGGCGATCAACTATCCCAGCATGGCAGATGCGCCCACTGGAATTCTCATGGCTCAAGTTAGCCCACCCCTTAAGCTGGCTGAGGTGCTGCAAGTTACTGGAGAGGTGAGGCTCAAGCGGGGCGGGGGCAATGGTGACTACCGCGCCGTGCGGCCAGGCGAAACGTTGCAGTTGGGCGATTTGCTCAAGGTCAGTAAGGGATCGCGTGGGGTGATTCGCTGCTCCTTCAACCAGTCCACTTGGACGGTTCCCGATGATGGCCAGCCCTGGGGCGTTGCGAACGTTTGTCCGACTGTTCCCTCCACTCTGCGGTAATCCCTAGCCTGGGGTTCTGTCCCTTGTACTTTAAAGGAGTGGCAGACCGATTCCCCGCGTTCGATACTCGTTTGCTGGAACAGGGCAAGGCAAAAGTGGCATTGGTCGCGTGTATGCACAAGTTGCTCCGAATGCTCAATGCGATTGCTCAATGCGATGATTCGGGACACTCAGCCCTGAAATCCTCCTGTTACGAGTCCCTTAGCTTGACTTTCAAGATAGTCGCTGCACCCCTACTTCAACCCAGAATACACAACCTAACGCGCTGTATCGGCGTTGCTTTAAGTGTGGCCCTTAACGCTCCTCACTCTGTGCCGCCCTAGTTGCCCCTAGCGATCGCACTCCTTCAGATGCTCTGCCACTTCCCGGTAGAGGTTCATGATGTGGTGATCTGCCAAACTGTAGTAAACGTTGCGACCTTCTTTGCGGTACTTCACCAGCCGCAGCGCCCGCAGCAATCGGAGTTGATGCGATACGGCAGACTCGCTCATTTTGACGATCGCTGCTAGGTCACACACGCACAGTTCTTGGTTCGTCAAGGCGGACAGTAGCCGCAACCGATGCGGGTCTGCCAAAGCTCCAAAGAATTCCGCCATGTGCTGGGATTGAGAAATCGACAAAAGCCCAGACTGCACCTGGCGCACGTTCTCTAGGTGGACAAGGTGAGTTTCACAACTGGTTTCGCAACCAGGCGCGTCGGCAGTTGGGGACAGATGGGCTGAAGTCGGCTTCTTCATGGGCGACTAGGGTTCGATGGTTCAGGAGTAGAACGCATGAATGAAAATCATTCTAACGTCTGAGCAGTCATTCAGCCGTGAGCCAGGAAACTTCAAGCTCCGAGTTCACGGCAGTTTTCTGAAGCTATCTGCTTCTAAGGAGAGCACACTGATCTTTAGAGCGGCTCCCAATTAGAGCAGTAACCACTAAGGTCATTTCCATGCTCGTGCCCGTCACTGGCGCTGTGTTCAGGCTGACGATCGAGTTTCTGGGCATCTGGCTCATAGCCGCAGCAATGCTGACCTGATAGCTTGACTGAGGCAGGACTAACTGTTGAGGTGCTGGGATAACTAGGCACTGGAGTAGCTAGGCAACGGTGTAGCCTGCTGCCACGATCGCCGCCTTGATCGCTGGTTCTGCTGCCTGGGTTTCAACACTGACCAGTTTAGTTTTGGGGTCGGCTTGCACCTGAGCGTCAGGATCGATCGCTCGGATTGCTCCAGTGATTGTGTCTCCGCAGGCAGAGCAAGCTAGGTTGGGAACTTTGAGTTGCAGGGTCATCGGTTTATACAGTCACAGTAATTTGGTCTAGCTCCATTCTGGAACATTCACGCCGCATAGAGAGGGAAGCAGTCGGTAAGGACGATCGCAGAGACTAACAACATCGAGAGAATTTTGCAAACCTGCCGCTCAGGTTCTAAGGTATGAGGGAAGCAAGCCGAATCTGCCTATGCTGTCTGTTGAGCAAGCGGAACAAATTATTCTGGATCTAGTGCAGCCATTTGATCTCGATCGGGATAGTGAAACGCTGGATTTACTAGAGTCGCTGGATCGAGTTCTGGCCCAACCCGTTGTGAGTGAGTTGGACTTTCCCCACTGGGACAACTCCGCGATGGATGGCTACGCTGTGCGCTCTGAAGATGTGCAGAACTCCTCGGCTGAAGCACCGATCGTCCTGAAAATTGTGGAAGAAATTCCCGCCGGATCGTCACCACAAAAATCGATCGCCCCTGGACAAGCTGCCCGGATTCTGACTGGCTCAGTGATGCCTCCAGGCGCAGATACGGTGGTGATGCAGGAGAACACTCAGCGATCGGGCGATCGTGTCTCTATTCTAGTTGCGCCTCAACCCCAAGCTTTTGTCCGCCACCGCGCCGCTTACTACAAAGCTGGAGCCACTTTGCTGAAGCCAGGTTTGCGGCTTCAGGCTCCAGAAATCGCAGTTCTCGCGGCGGCCCAATGTACCCAAGTTCGAGTTTTCCGCCGGCCTAAAGTGGCGATTCTGTCTACCGGAAATGAACTGGTGAGCCTCGATCGTCCACTTCAGCCTGGACAAATTGTGGACTCCAATCAGTACGCTCTCGCCGCTCTAGTGCGACAGCTTGGAGCCGAACCAGTGCTTTTGGGCATCGTGCCCGACGATCGAGTTGCCCTGCAACGGGCTATGAAACAGGCGATCGACCAGGCCGATGTAGTGCTGTCCACAGGCGGCGTATCCGTTGGCGATTATGACCACGTTGAAGAAATTCTTGCCGCCTTGAAGGCCGAGATTCCCATTCGCGCCGTTGCCATCAAACCGGGCAAGCCTCTCACCGTTGCCACCTTTTCCACTACACTTTTCTTTGGTCTCCCTGGCAATCCTGTCTCTGCTCTAGTCACGTTCTGGCGCTTTGTGCAGCCTGCATTGCGGAAGCTGTCTGGACTGGCCCACTCTTGGAAACCTAATTTTGTGACGGCAAAAACGCGTCAGGAACTGCGCTCAGACGGTCAGCGAGAAACCTACCTTTGGGGCAAGTTGCACTTGGTTCAGGGGGAGTACGAGTTTGAGCTAGCGACTGGAGGCCATAGCTCTGGGAACTTGATTAATCTGGCAGGAACCAGTGGCTTGGCAGTGTTGGCAATTGGACAAACAAAGATTTCAACTGAAGAAAAAGTGCGAGTACTTCTGACCAGTTCGCCTTGTCAAAACTAAAGTAGTATTTCACCAAGCAAGTAGTAGTATTTCACCAAGCAGTATTTCACAAAGCTCGATCGTATTCTTTTGTCTCCTGACCGTTTTCCAACCATAATTTTGTAGCTGAGAGGTGCAGACCAGTGATTCGATCGTTTTCCATCATTGTGCCAGTCCTCAATAAAGAGAATGAAATTATTCGAACGCTGCAAAGTGTCGAGGACAGTATTGCTTTCTTCTATCAGCAGGATGGAACTGAGGCGATCGAGGTAGAAGTTTTGGTGGTAAACGAGGGTTCAACTGATGCCACCTTGGAGCGAGTGACAGAGTTCAGTCGATCGAAGCCCCACTATAAAATCATCAATCATTTCAAAAGTCTGGGAATTGGCCCCGCCAGAAACACAGGGGCGAGAATTTCCAGGGGAGATATTTTGTTTTTCTGCGATGGTGATGATCTGATTTTCAAAGAGCATTTCTATCTCTGTTTTAAGCTCTTGAGTCATCAGCCCGCGATCGATGCTTCCTCTTCTTTTTCCTTGCAAACCGATCGCGGACTCTGTACTATCGAGCTGCCACAACATCCAGTGGGAATTGTGCGGACGGGCGTGTATATGCAGGATGCCCTTCACCCCCATTGGAAAGCAGCGATCGAAAACACGATCGCTTTGAATATGGCGATTCGACGCGACTGCCATGAATTTGTGGAAGGTTTCCCAGAAGCCCCGGTCTATAAACAAATTGGCTGCGAAGATATTTCCTATGATCTGTGGGTGGGCAAGTTTTTTAAGTTGCTCAAGGTCAACCTGGAGACAGTGGAATATATCCGCTATCCCGGCAACAACCTCGATCGACAACTCAAGAAATTTCAGACACCGCCAGAAAAATACCAAGATCAAACGCCTCCAGAGCAAAGAGAACTGCACGGAATTCGGCAGCGATTGGAACAAGACCGTCTCACCTACTTATTTGACAAGTTCAAGCGAGTTGAAGCGTCAGAGTTGTTTGCAGTTCTGAACTGGCAATCCCTTGCAACAGACTATCTTGCCCAAGAAAGCTACGCTGAAACTGTGAGGTTATGCGAACAAGGAATTATTAGAGAGCCAGAGACGATCGCTGCCGTTAGAAATCTTTTGGCAGTCGCTTATAACAATCAAGGCTCAGTTTTGCATCAGCAGAAGAACCTGACCCAGGCTGTAGATTTTCTTGAGAAAGCGATCGCTCTTCAGCCGGCCCTGCCTCCGGCAGATTTAGCGCGAATTCACTACAACACTGCCGCCGCTCTCAAAGACCAACAGCAATACGAAAAAGCACTTTCTTCTTTGCAAAAATCTCTGACGCTGGATCCTCAATTGCCTGAAGCAATGGCGATACTCCCCGAAGTGAAATACTCCGCAGAAGTGCAGGCAAAGGGCTACGAATTTTCTCAGAATTGGTTCGGCCCGAATATTCCAATCTGGGAGCAATATGTGGGTAAACTCGCGCAGGTTCCCGGACTAAGAGCTTTAGAAGTTGGCAGTTGGGAAGGTCGATCGACCTGCTGGATCATTGATCACTTACTCACTGATCCCTCAGCCCGTATCACCTGCATCGACTCGTTTCAAGGCAGCGTCGAGCACACCGATCTATACAGTCCAGAGCTGATAGAAACAGTCGAGGAACGGTTCGATCGCAACATTGTTCGCACAGGTAGTCCAGAAAAGGTACGAAAGCTAGTCGGTCGATCGCAGCACATTTTGCGATCACTGGTTCCCGATTCTTTTCACTTGGTTTACATCGATGGGTCTCACATCGCTAGCGATGTTCTGGAGGACGCAATCTTAGCCTGGCGATTGGTCAAAATCGGCGGCATCATTGTGTTCGATGATTACGGCTTCAAGTTCCCGTCGGGGATCACCGATGCCCCACCTAAAGTTGCGATCGATGCCTTAATGCAAATTTTTGAGCGCAAAATCAAAGTCATTCATCAGGGCTATCAAGTGTTTCTAGAAAAATGCGCTGAGTAAGTTTTAGCTCCCTGTAGTTTTAGTTCCCTGTAGCTTCAGCTCACTGTAGTTTCAGCGCACTATCTCGGCAGATTCACTAACTGCGATTCGATCTGCTCCGAGTTGAGCGATCGCCCAATGAAAACCAGGCGAGTTTGCTGAGCTTCCTGGGGCTGCCAGGGACGATCGTAAAACTGATCAAACCGTGCCCCCACGCCCTGCATCACTAAGCGCATTGGCTTGCGATCGACCGCCACAAATCCCTTCACCCGATAGATCTCCTGTTGCTGCACCAATTGTTCTAGCTGCTGTTGTAGGGCTGCGGGCTGGAAGGTGCGATCGAAGACAACATGAGCTGAGGTGATCTCTTCATCGTGGTCGTGGTCTTCTTCAAGATCGTGGTGGCTGGGTCGCGCGTCCAGGTTTTCCTCCACCGCTGCCCCAAACCCCAGCAACAGGTCAGGGTCAAGCTGCCCCTGCTGGCTGGCTACGATCTTGACGGCTCTGGAAAGCTCCTGCTGCACCCGCGCCACCACCTGTGCCTGAGCTTCTGGATTGACCAGATCGGTTTTGTTCAATACCACTAAATCAGCACAGGCTAATTGATCTTCAAAAAGCTCTTGAATAGGTGTTTCGTGGTCGAGACTAGGGTCAGCCTGACGTTGAATTTCCAGGGCTTCTAGGTCGCTAGCGATCGTTCCAGAAAAAACCGCTTCACAGTCCACCACTGTAATCACTCCATCCACAGTGGCCGCGTTGCGGATCTCGTGCCAGCGAAATGCTTTAATCAACGGCTTGGGCAGGGCTAACCCAGAAGTTTCGATCAGGATGCAGTCTAGGCGATCGCGCCGCTTCAGCAGCTCCAGCATGGTGGGCAGAAATTCTTCCTGCACCGTGCAGCAAAGGCAACCGTTGGTCAGCTCCACGATGTTGGCGGCAGGATTGGCTTCTGGAAGCTCATCTTCTGGGCAAACCTGGCAAGAGCGGAGCAACTCACCATCAATTCCCAGTTCACCAAACTCGTTCACCAGCACTGCGATCCGTCGGCCTTGATTGTTCTGCAACAGGTGACGAATTAAGGTTGTCTTGCCGCTTCCCAGGAAGCCAGTGATCACGGTGACGGGAATTTTTGTAGCCATAGGTGCGTGCTTGGATGAGTGGGTTGAATCCCCTGTTTAGTCTACCTGAGTCGGGAACTCGATCGCCAAAACCCCGGCTTCTTGAAAAAGCCAGGGTTTTTACCCTTTCGCGCCCTAAGTTTCTTTGTCGTCCCTAGCCTTTCAGCTAGTTTTTGCTGGCTTGCTGTCCGGGAGGCGTGACTGGCTTGGCGATCGTCAGTTTCTCCAGAACCATCAGAGCGCTGGCATACTGCGGATCGTTCTTCGTCGCAATCAGCTTCGGATCAGCAGACAGTCGTTGTTTATCGTTGTCTGTCAGGTCAACCTTGATGTCAGGCGCGATCCCCTTGTGACTGATGTCTATACCGCTAGGACTGTAGTACTGGGCGATAGTTACCGCCAGCCCAGACCCATCAGACAGGGAGTGAACCGATTGCACCATCGCTTTACCAAAAGTCTGACTACCGACGATCGTTGCCCGACCATTGTCCTTGAGCGCGCCCGTCAGAATTTCGCTAGAGCTGGCTGAGTTGCCGTCTACCAAAACCACTAGCGGCAGTTTGGTGAGGGCAGTTCGGTTGTTGGCGATCTCTTCACTATTGCCTTTACGGTCTACAGTACGAACGATCAGGCCCTTGTCCATCCACATGCGGCTAATCTCGATGCTGGATTGCAGCAGCCCGCCTGGATTGCCGCGCAGATCTAGAACGTAGCCGTCTACTTGTTTGCTAGACAGATCCTGAATGGCTCGCTTCATTTGCTCGGCAGCGTGGGAGCTAAACTCGTTCAGACGAATGTAGCCAATCCGTCGAGCGCCTTCCTGCTTGAGGGAGTAACGAACAGTGGCCAGCTCAATCCGAGCGCGGGTGATAGGCATAACCAGGGTTTTTCCGTCCCGGCCAACCTTCAGACTCACCTTTGTTCCCACATCACCCCGGATCAAGTTTGAGGCATCTTCTACACTCATCCCCTTTGTGTCTTTGCCGTTGATCGCCAGAATTCGATCGCCCGTTTTGATCCCCGCTTTCAAAGCTGGAGAATTTTCGATCGGTTCCACCACGGTCAGAATCTTAGTCTGCTCGTTGACTTCTAGGCGAATCCCCACTCCCGACAGCTCCCCAGAAGTTTGATTGCTCAAAGACTCAAACTGCTTCGGATTCATGAAGCGCGTGTAGGGATCGTTGAGCTTTTCCAGAGCAGCGCGGAGGGCCGTATAGGCTTGCTCACGGTTGGCATAGGTTTTGCCCAACAGCGATTGCCGCGTGGCCTGCCAGTCTGTCCGATTGAACGTGCCATCTACGTACTCGCGGTTGACAATCTGCCAGGCCTCATCCAGAACTGCTTTGGGGCTTTCTTGCAGGGCGGCTTGAACCAGACTTGGGCCAGACAGAGAGGCAGTGGCCGTCGCCACAACCGCTCCACCGAGAAGAGCAGCTTGGAGAAAAGAAAAGCGCTTAGGGGATCGGTTCATTGAATTACCAGAACGATGAGGATGGGGCTGGGTGAGGAGGAACACATCGTCAGAGCTTGCGGCGACTGCTCCCGCAGAGATCGAGTAAAGCGGATTTGCAGTCAAGCTGTAACCAATGCTTGCTAAGGCGGTTGGTCGCCCCTGATTCTAGTCTCAAGATAGCGAAGTTGTCAGAACCGCGAGTGTTCGGTAAATGACAGTTTGTTGAGTGTCCTCAATGAACGCCCTTAGCAAGATCAATAGAAAACTTAGACATTACTGAATGCAAGTATGAATTGCTCCCCTGCCCGAACGTTCTCCGGCAAGAGGTTAGAATTCTTGCTTCCTACCCTTCTGGAAGAGGGTTAGAGTAAATCTGACAGTTCAGGTAAATCTGACGATTCATCTCTAGATTCAGCAGCGCCAAAACTCACTTTGACAAACTGGGTACGAATCTCTCAGCTAATCTAACCGAATTGCAAAGGTTGCGGTAGGGAAAGCGATCGAATTTTACTAAAATTTAATTTCTAAAATTTAGTCTAAGGTGGGGCAGAATCTGAAGTACATCCAGCAATTAAGCTGCCCTGCTCTTAGTTCACTGATCGAAAGGAAAAGTTGATCGGCGTGCTGGCTGCACTGGCCACTCTGAAAAAGCTGCCTGAATGTCACTGCTCTTTAGCTTAGTAACTTTTTGTAGCCATTTATAGCCACACTTCATAGGTTAGGACGGGGTGCGGGGATTGCACCCCTAACTGAGGCAATGCTCCCACGCCCTCTTCAAACCCATTGTCCTAAGTTGTCTGTCTACAGCCATAGCTTCGCAACTTTTCAAGATAAAAGCGGCTTCCCTACAGGTAGAAGCGGCATCCTGGAGATAGCCTCCCGCTACGGACGTGTTAGAAATGTCCTGAGCAGCAGAGGGAGGTGTGTTTAGAGCAGAACATCCTGCTGGCGATCGGCTCATTTCTGTTGGGATAAGGGAGAACTATGGGCAAGATGAATACGGCTGAGTTGCTGGTGCAATGCCTCGAAAATGAGGGCGTTGAGTACATATTTGGCTTGCCGGGGGAAGAGAATCTGCACGTTTTGGAGGCTCTGAAAAGCTCCTCCATCCAGTTCATCACCACACGGCACGAGCAAGGTGCGGCTTTCATGGCAGATGTATATGGGCGGCTGACGGGCAAGGCGGGGGTGTGCCTCTCGACTCTGGGCCCCGGCGCAACTAACCTGATGACCGGGGTAGCCGATGCTAACCTCGATCGCGCCCCTTTGGTCGCCATCACAGGGCAGGTAGGAACCGATCGAATGCACATTGAATCGCACCAGTATCTTGACCTGGTAGCGATGTTTGCGCCTGTAACCAAGTGGAACGCTCAGATCGTCCGCCCCAGCAACACAACCGAGATCGTCCGTAAAGCATTCAAGATAGCCCAGTCCGAGAAGCCCGGAGCCGTTCACATTGATCTGCCAGAAAACATTGCTGCGATGTCTGCTCCTGGCAAACCCCTGACCAAAGACCATCAGGAACGCACCTACGCCTCCTTCAACAGCATTCGCAAAGCGGCTGAAGTGATCTCTCAAGCAGAAAACCCCCTGATCCTGGTTGGGAATGGCGCGATCCGAGCCAAAGCCAGCACCATGCTGACGGAATTTGCCACGCGCCTGAACATTCCCGTAGTCAACACTTTTATGGGCAAAGGTGTGATTCCCTACACTCATCCTTTGGCCCTGTGGGCAGTTGGGTTGCAGCAACGCGACTATATTAGCTGCGGCTTCGATCTCGCCGACCTGGTGCTCTGTGTGGGCTACGACTTGATCGAGTATTCGCCGAAGAAGTGGAATCCTACTGGAGAAACCCCGATCGTCCACATCAACGCAACGCCCTCTGAAGTGGACAGCAGCTATATTCCTGTCGCTGAGGTTACAGGAGACATTGCCGACTCGCTGCAAGAGATTTTATACCGAGCAGATCGCAGCAAAAAGCCGGAACCCCAAGCACTGCAACTACGTGAGGAAATCCGCCAAGACTACCACCAGTACGCCCAGGATGAAGAGTTCCCCATCAAGCCGCAAAAGATTATCTACGATCTGCGACAAGTCATGGGGCCTGAGGATGTGGTGATCTCTGATGTAGGGGCCCACAAGATGTGGATGGCGCGTCACTACCACTGCGATCGTCCCAACACTTGCCTAATCTCCAACGGCTTCGCAGCAATGGGTATTGCGATTCCAGGAGCAGTGGCGGCCAAGCTGGTCTATCCCGATCGGCGTGTGGTAGCGGTTACAGGGGACGGTGGTTTTATGATGAACTGCCAGGAGCTAGAAACGGCCCTGCGGGTGGGCACACCCTTTGTGACGCTGATTTTCAACGATGGTGGCTACGGCTTGATCGAGTGGAAGCAGCAAAATCAGTTCGGCAGTTCTGCGTTTATCAAGTTCGGCAATCCGGATTTCGTCAAGTTAGCGGAGAGTATGGGTCTTAAGGGCTACCGCGTGGAGTCGTGCCTGGATTTGATCCCCATCTTGAAGGAGGCTTTGGAGCAGAACGTTCCAGCGGTAATCGATTGCCCCGTAGATTACCGTGAAAATCTCCGTTTCACCCAGCGGGCCGGCGACCTGAGTTGCATGATCTAGGTTAAGAAGGCGCGGTCGTCGTCACAGTACACTTTAGAGAAAGGTTATTCTTTTAGACAGGAATGAGACTTGTTGTCATCTGCCTTAGGAAGGGTAAATTTTTCGATCGCGCTTTGAGGGATAACCATGAAGCTCCTTGATCCCGTAACTTTCATGATGAATCGGCTGAAATACCCTCAGAAATTTGCCCTGATCAGCTTCATCTTTCTGTTACCGCTGGGTCTAGTCATGTATTTTCTCTCCTCGGAAATTCAAGGTCGCGTTGATTTCGCTAAAAAAGAACGGCTGGGCAATCAGTATCTCCGTCCTTTACACCACCTATCAACTAAAATTCCCCGCCTGCGGTTATTGCAGCAAGATACCTTTAATCAAACTAGCTACGCCAACGAAACATCTCAACTTCAGGCACAGATTGAGTCAGGGTTACAAGACTTAGAATCGATCGATCGTTCTGGAGGCGCACAACTTCATACCACCGAAAAGCTTCAAGCTCTGAAGCAAACCTGGAAACAGCTACAGCAGGGGCAAAAAAATTGGAGTCCTGAGTCAAAAACAGTCTTCTATGAAATGATGTTCAGTCAGATTGAGCAAATCAGGACAGAAGTGGGGGATCGATCGAATCTGATTCTTGATCCCGACCTAGATTCCTATTACCTGATGGATGCCATCCTGCTGACATTGCCCAAGATGCAGAGAACTCTAGAGAATGCTCAGTCGATCAGTCAAGAAGTGAGTATTCAGGGCAGCGCAACTGCCCTCCAGCGATTTCAGCTAACGACGCTACTTGGCAGTTTGAAGACCACCAATGAAGAATTGAAGCGTAACCTCAAGGCTGCTTTCAACAGCACTTCCCTTAGTAGCTTGAGATTGAATCTAACAGAACCACTCAAAATTTACACGGAAGGAATCGATCAGTACATCAAGTTTACAGGGAGGTCGCTGGCAGACAACACTCCTGTTCCGGCGGAAGCCTCTATCAGTGCGATCGACCAGAATTTAGCAGCGAACTCGAAGCTATGGACTCAAACGATCGATGAGCTGGATAGGTTACTACAGATTAGGATCGATGGCTTCATGCAGCGACTGATCTTTGTGCTAACTTTTGCATCAGTTTTGTTAGCGATCGCCTCCTACTTGTTCGCAGCTTTTTATCGGGGAACCATGGAAACAGTTTCGGCTCTGAGCGCTGCTTCCCGCAGCATGGTCGATGGCACAATGACGGGAAAAGTTAAGCTTAATAGTCGGGACGAGCTAGCAGAAGTTGTCGATTCTTTTAACAACGTTGCAGCGGCTTTGGTGGAAGCAAACCAAGAAATCACGGTGCTGAACGATCGCCTTCAGTCCGAAAATCAGCGCATGAGTGCCGAACTAGAAGTGACACGGCGACTGCAACAAATGATCTTGCCTAAAGAAGAAGAACTTCTGCTGGTTGCGGGTTTAGATATTGCTGGGTTTATGCAACCCGCCGCTGAAGTTGGCGGGGACTATTACGACGTGCTGCAACACGAGGGCAGAGTCAAAATTGGCATTGGTGATGTGACAGGTCACGGTCTGGAAAGTGGTGTGGTGATGATCATGGCTCAGACAGCCGTGCGGGCGCTGCTGTCCAACGGGGAAACTGATTCCGTTAAGCTGATGAATACGGTGAATCAGTTGCTCTATGACAACACGCGCCGGATGTCTTCTCATAAGAGTATGACCCTGGTGCTGTTGGATTACGAGGCTGGACTATTGCGTTTGAGTGGACAGCATGAGGAAGTGATTATTGTGCGAAGCGATGGCAAAGTTGAGCTGATCGACACCTTTGATCTCG
>DATNQR010000593.1:0-4507 GCA_036703905.1 Thermosynechococcaceae cyanobacterium | reverse complement strand
GTGCTGCTGAGTGCGGCCAGCCTGATTATTGCGCCTCTGAGCGGCAGTTCTCTGTTTATTTTGGGTGGCGCGTTATTTGGTAAGGGAGCGGCTTATCTGTTGAGCTACCTGGCAACCCTACTCGGCTGTAGTGCCAACTTTTGGATCTCTCGAAAATTTGGGCGCAGAGTTGCGGCTTGGTTCATCGGCCGAGATGAATTAAATGCCTTGGACAAGTTTACGCAGCGCTTAGGCAACCGTCGCGGCGTTGTCTATATCACCCTGCTGATGCCGTTAGGTCAAGACCTCGTTAGCTATGCGGTGGGACTCACTAAAGTTAGGTATCGAAACTTTGCGATCGCCCTGGCTATCAGTAGCGCTTTTGTCGTGGCAGCCTACATCTACCTAGGCACAGGCTTGCTGGAGCGGATGCTTTAAGCGAAGGGGAAATTTGCTCTGACGAGGGAATGATTCAGAAGTTCTAACTCTGCACTAGACGCATGAGCCTAATGCAAATCAGCACGCGATGATTTCGCCTCATCACCTCGTGACACCCTCTAAAATGCCCTAAGCTATCTAGAGAACTTCACGCCGCGAAAAGCCATGATTTTGCCAGGCTCCACCGTCAAGGTCACTAATTCTCAGGACACCTACTACGCTTTCAAGGGCTTGGTGCAGCGCATCAGCGATGGCAAAGCTGCGGTACTGTTTGAAGGCGGCAATTGGGACAAGCTCGTTACTTTCCGCCTCTCGGAACTGGAGGAGGTAGACATCTCGGCGGGTAAGAAAAAGAAATAGAGGCGTTGCTGCTAGACCCGAATTGTCAGACTCGCCCTCACCTTGGCTACCTGTATTTAGCAACGCTGAAGCAAGTATGAGTTTTGAATTTTGAGTCGGAACTCAAGCCCACCGCTCAAAACTGACCACTCAACACTCAAGCCCTATGCGCCTGCCTCTGCCCCAATTCGCTGCCCAAAGTCGTCCTCTCAGTCACATTGCGGAAGTGATTGAAACAACGACGATCGAGATTTTGGCTCAGTGCTTGGAGCCAGAGGGCTTAACTTTTCCGGTGATGCCGCCCTTCGGCAGTTGGGTCAGGTCGATCGATGAAGAGTCCGGCAACCAGATCTACGCCGTGGTGTATTACGTTACTACCAGTCCAATCGACTCAGTGCATCGGGCACGGGCGCTGGGGCTGTCCCTGGAAGATTTACGGGAGCAGCAGCCGCAGATCTTTGCCATGCTGAAGACCGAGTTCCGGGCGGCGATCGTCGGTTTTCAACAACCTGCTGAGACTCGCAATGGCGCGATCGTCAGCGATGGCGCAATCTATCAGCACCTGCCGCCCCGACCTCCACAGATTCACCAGGCGGTGCATGAGTGCAGTTCCAGCGAGATATTGCGCTTCACCGATCAATTAGATTTCCTGCGAACCTTGCTGCAAATGAATAATGCGCCTGTAGATGCTCTGGCGGCAGCGACGATACGCGAGGTCTACCAACTGCGGCAAGCCGATCGCGCCTGGCTGGTGCAAGCTGGACGAATGCTCAGCTTGCTGCTGAAGGATGACTACGATCGCCTCCGCGTCATCTTGAGCCAAATTCATCTCTAGGTATTACATCAAGTACTACAGGTGGAGATCTTGGGAACTCTAAATCGGTCAACCCAACCAGATGTGGCTGTAGATAGACTGCTTAGGGCATTGGGTTTGAAGAGGGTGTGGGGCGCTGCCGCAGCCAGGGGTTCCACGCCTGCACCCCGTCTTAATCTGTGAGGCTGTGGCTATACTTCTCTGAACTTGGAACAAGTAGGTCAGTCAGGTTTAGAACAAATAACTCAGGGCGATCGACCCCAGAATTGCCACTGCTGCACCAATTAGAGTATTCAAGAAGTTCACAACTTCATTGGTGAGCCATTCAAACTGAGATTGCAGAGTTGCGCCAATTAAGCTCTCTAAGTTAGTTGCCACAAACGCCGCCAAGATGCAAATTCCGATCGCTGCTGGCGGAATTAACCCCACCGCCCAGCCGACGATCGCCAGGGCAATGGAAGCGACAATGCCCGCAATTGTTCCCTCTAGGCTCACAGCCCCTTCTGTCCCACGGGAAACAGGCTGTAGGGTCGTGATCAAAAACGTGCGCTGACCGTAGGCTTTGCCAATCTCGCTGGCGCAAGTGTCAGATAGCTTCGTGCTGAAGCTGGCTACGTAGCCCAAGAGCAGCAGGCTCACAGCTTGACTGGAGTCAGCTTGGCTGGAGTCAGAGCGCAGCGTGTAGAACAAAATCCCTAGCGCACACAAAGCAGCCGTTAGCGCTGATCCCCAGACGTTTTCTGGGCCGCGGGCTCCCGACCGTTTCTCCGCAATTCCCGCCGCTTCCTTCTCAGCCATCCCCACCCGCGTGATGGCTGACCCCACTAGAAAGTAGAACAGCACAACAGCATAGCCCCGCCAGCCCAAAATTCCCCAGATCAGCACTCCCAGGAACCAGCTATGGATCAATCCAGCTGGGGTAAGCAGTTTCTTGGGGGCGGCTAGAGCGATCGCTGCTAAGCCAGAGTTGAGGACGATGGCAATCAGCCAGGGTGTCAGGGCCGGAGGAAGGGAGAACATCGCTCAAGTGAATTGCGTTACAGTCAATTGTGACACCCTATGCTTTTTTCCTTGCGCTATGGAGTCAGTTCTTTTTCACCTTGCTTTTCCCGTGGGCAACATTCCTCAGACAAAGGAATTCTACGCAGTGGGTTTAGGCTGCGAAGTCGGGCGAGAAAGTCCAGAGTCGGTAATCTTGAATTTGTATGGACATCAACTGGTAGCCCACGTCACCCAGGAGCCATTGCTGCCGCAGCAGAGTATTTACCCACGCCACTTTGGGCTGGTGTTCCGCAGTGAGGCAGACTGGGAGGCACTGCTGGAGCGGGCCCAAAGGCAAAATCTTCAGTTTCTCCAGCAGCCCAAGCATCGGTTTCCGGGGTTGCCGCTTGAACACCGCACTTTCTTTCTGCAAGACCCGTTTCACAACTTTCTGGAGTTCAAGTTCTACGTGCATTCTGAGGCAATTTTCGGCAGTCGAGATTTTGCTCAGATTGGCGATCGTGTCTAAATTCTGTTGGCCTTCATATCAACCCAAAATGTCAAAGATCGCATGGGCCATCTCAAGCTTGGAGCAGGGCGCGATCGTCCATTGCTTGCCCGTTGCCTCCAGCACGATCGCCTGATTCGTCTCGCTACCAAAACCACTATTGGGTTGGTCAATCGGGTTGGCAACGATCGCGTCCAGCTTTTTGCGGTGTAGTTTCTCCCAAGCCGGAGTTACAATGTCGCCGCTCTGGGCAGCAAAGCCAATCAGCTTCTGGTGGGTCTGTTTCTGGACAGCCAGTTCTGCCACAATATCCGGCACAGACGCGAGGGCAAGACTGGTCGGCAGTTGAGATTTAGGCAGCTTCGCCGCACTATATTCTGCGGGTTTCACATCGGCCACCGCCGCAGCCATTAGCGTCCAGTCAGCACGGGGAAAGCATTCTAGGAGCGCCTGCCGCATCTGGTCAGCACTGACCACAGGTAACGATCGCGCTCCCCGCACTGTGGCCAGTAGTTCCAGGGCGATCGGCCCATGCACCAGCGTCACCTGTGCGCCCCGATGGAGGGCAGCTTGGGCTAGAGCCACGCCCATTTTTCCAGTAGAAGGATTGCCGATAAAGCGTACTGGATCGAGGTATTCCTGAGTTCCCCCAGCACTGATTAAAATTTGCTTGCCTGCTAAATCGCGGCGGCCGCCTGTGTACAGCAGCGAGTTTAGATGGGATAGGATTTCCTCAGGCTCCGCCATACGCCCCGAACCCACGCGATCGCAGGCCAGGATACCTTCACCAGGAGCAATCCCATGATAGCGATCGTCTCCTTGAATTTGCTGCCAGTTGCGCTGGACTGCTTGCTGCTGCCACATATCAGTGTTCATTGCAGGAGCCAGCAGCACCGGACAGGTGGAAGCCAGCACCGTATTAGTCAGCAGGTTGTCCGCCAGTCCATAGTTCAGCTTGGCCAGAGTGTTAGCTGTTAAGGGAGCAATCAGCATCACTTCGGCCCATTCCCCTAGCTCAATGTGGAGCGGCCGAGCGTGGGGCTGCCAAAAATCGCGATCGTCGTAGGCCGGTTGGCGGGACAGGGTAGCTACAGTGAGCGGCGTGATGAACTCCTGCGCTGAGCTAGTCAAAATCACCCGGACTTTCGCCCCCCCTTTGGCCAAAGTGGAGATCACTTCGCAAACTTTGTAGGCCGCAATGCCACCCCCAATTCCAATTAGGATGCGCCTGTCTGGTCTGGTCTGGGGCAGGGAAGAAGGGACGATCGAAGACATTGGAAAAGTTGAGTCACATTCTTCTCCACTGTAAGGATCATTAGGCGAAATCAGCGGGCTGTAGCGACAGGATTCTGCTGTCCTTAAGAGAAGCACAATTCAGCACAGATCTTAGTGGGGAGACGATGTTTTTAGACCAGAATGATAAGATTGCATCGATACACTAGAGGGCC
>DATNQR010000592.1:0-4563 GCA_036703905.1 Thermosynechococcaceae cyanobacterium | reverse complement strand
CGTTGGTAGGTCTGGAGCCGCAGGGAGTAGGAAGACGAATAATCCTGAAGGAACTGAAGTTCTTCGTCGGTGGCGTAGCGTCCCTCTGCGTCCCGACCTAATTTCTGCAACTGACTCAGCATGGCAACTGTCCTCAGTGTTTGTCGCTTCTTTGTTTGTCGCTTCTTTCAGTTTGCCCCAAAGCGGAGCGATCGCATCTCCGCAGTTCAAAGCCGTTGCTTAATGGCAGGATTGTCAGATCTTGAACGTAGTTGCAGGTTTCTAGCCTGCGAATCATCTCTAGAATCAGCAACGCCCGAATTCCAGACACCCAGCGCTAAACATCCGTGGTGTGGGAAAGGTACTTGCTCAGATCAAAAGTGGTTGTGTCCTCAATCTGGCGCAGGGTCGATCGGGTGACGAGTTTGCCCGCCTCTACTAGAACCTGACCCGTGATGGGATGCAACAGATCTTGATCGGCTCGTCTGCCGATCAGCGCTTTGATGTCTTGCAGCGAGTTGATGTACATTCCGGGCGGCAATTCCACCACAACGCCGTTGCCCAGAACCCTAGACTGGCAAGCAAGGCGAGAATTGGGCTTGCAGGAGGTAATTACTTCCAGGGTGCGTTGCTCTCGCCGATTGACTGGCGACAGGGACTCCATCCCAGCGCTGACGTAGATGTGGCAGGTGGCACACATTCCCCGGCCGCCACACTCCTTAAGCACCTCTAAATCTTTGTGAATCAGGACGGAGAGGAGATTGGTATTGGTGTCGATCGAGCTGATCTGAGCGATCGGTTCCAGGCGGACAGTCTTGGCCATTGGGATACCAGAAGGAAAGCGTTTTGCTTATCTCTACTATGTTCCCTGGTAGCTGAAAATTCTAACGGTTTGGCTGACTTGCGTGGGGGCTGATTTGCGTGGGGATCATCTTCTATTCAATTAACGCCAGTAAACGGAACTGAGCAATTTGGAAGATTTCAGTCAGAGCTTGCTCAAGTTCCTGGTCAACCGTGTTCTGCAAGCGCCGATCGAAGGCCTCCAGAATGCTGGTTTTGGTGTGGTGCTTGACAGCGATGATGAAGGGGAAAGCAAACTTCTGTTTGTAGCGATCGTTTAGGGACTGGAAGCGATCGTACTCAGCCGGAGAGAGGCGATCGAGTCCGGCTCCGGCCTGCTCCTGCACCGAGGCTTCAGCCATTTTTGCCTTGCTGCCCAAATCTGGGTGAGCGCGAATCAGGGCAATCTGCGCCTGCCGATCCAACTCTTGCACAATCGTCACCATGCACTGATGGAGATCCGCGCTGTCCGTGAAAGGTCGTTGCTCCCAAGCTTGGCGGGCGATCGCTGGCGTGTCTTCAAAGACGGCTCCCAGCGCAGCGACGAATTCTTCCAGACTGGCTTGATTCAGCTCGGCGATCGTGTAGGTCATGGTCAGCTCCCCCGGTAAGTGCTGTACGACCAGGGCGAAACTAGAAGCGGTACATGGTAGTGGGCAGAGGAATCTGCAATGCCAAATTGGAGAGGGATGCGATCAAGAAACGGCGGATTGGGCAAAGCGTCCGTCGATTTCGTAAAGTATTCACCCACGCAGAAGACCAACTCATAGACCCCGATCGGTAGCTCACCCTCCAGCAGTGGTGCATCGGCTCGGCCGTCAGCATTGGTGACGATCGCCTTCAGCCGAGTTTTTTCGCCGGACTTGGCGATCGACCACAACTCCAACACCATTCCCGCCGCCGGTCGTCCGTGGGCTGTGTCCAAAACGTGCGTTGTCAGTTTCCCCATGCCTCACCTCAAAAACTAATGCAGTCAAGAACTAGGTTCTGTTGACCTTAAGTTGACCTTAAATCGAGTAAATCGAGACGAAGGTGATAAGAAAGTTGAGGGCTTCGCTTTCTGCACCCCTACTTCAAATGTCAACACAAGTTAGTGCAGTGGGTTAGTGCAGTGGGCCCGCCAGGATTGTCTTGGAGATGGCGTTCATAATTCTGGAGCCGTCTTCGGTTCGCAGTTCTTCGTACCATTGCTGGGTTTTTTCAGGTTCTTTGCCGTGGGTCATATCCGATCGCTGCCGGGCGCGGCGGACAACATCGGCTACGCGATCGACCCGGGCCGCTTCATACTGCTTCAGGGCATCTGCCACGCTGACAGTGTTGGCTTTGAGGCAATCCGCCAGCACCACTGCATCCTCCATTGCTTGACAGCCGCCCTGTCCTAGGTCAGGAGCCGTCGTATGCGCTGCATCCCCAATTAGGGCTACGCGATCCCGCACAAGGGACGGTAACGGTTCAATATCATGAATTTCCACCCGATTAGTTTTGAACGGGTCAAGGCAGTGAATCAAGCGCTGCACTGGCTCTGGCCAGCCTTTGAAGTGAGTCAAAAGCTCTTCGCGGTAGAGTCCTTGCTGATTGGCGCTGCCCAGAGGCAAGGGCACATCAAAGAAGAAATAGAAGCGATCGGCTCCCACAGGCATCAGGGAAGCACGTTTATGTTCCCCCACGTACACATCCCAGCTATCCTTGGGGGCCAGATCCTCGCTGGCCGTCACCAACCCGTTCCAGTTGACATAGCCGACGTAGCGCCGCTCAACGGTGTGTTCCAGCACGTAATTCCGAATCACCGATCGCGTGCCATCCGCTCCAACCAACACATCTCCAGAAGCTGTGGAGCCGTCTTCAAAAAAGGCAGTGGCGCGATCGTCCGTCTGTTCCACCCGCACACACCGGGAGTTGAGCCGCACATCTGCCATCCCAAAAGCCTCAAGCAACATGGCTTGCAAATCAGTACGGGCAACCGGATAGGGACGCTGCCCCACACGATCGATCAGGGGTTCCAGACTGAAATCTGTCAGCTTCTCACCGGTATTGCTGTAGTACGCGACCCGCTCCATCCGGCCGCCAATTTGGGCAATCTCTTGACCTAACCCCAGATGGTTTAGCACCTTCACGCCGTTTGACCAGAGAGAAATTCCGGCTCCGGCCGGGCGTAGTTCATGAACCCGATCGAACACCTGCACCTGATAACCCGCCTGCCGCAGGGCAATCCCGGCAGTCAGTCCGCCCATGCCCCCGCCAATGACGACAACCTTCAGATTATCCATGTGCCTCACGCTCTCCAGATGCAATTGAACTCAATGGTGCTGAATCAAGAAATTAGCAATCTCGATCGAAGTCACTTAAAAAACTGTTATTCGTGAACATCACTTAAAAAACTGTTATTCGTGAACATTTGCCATCGAAAAATCAAGTTTTAGCGCTACAACTTCAGGGCAAACTAACTTTGAAAAAATCTCTATCTGGCTCCAGATTGCTTATTCTACAGGGGATTCAGCCTAATCAAGGCTTGCGAACAGAACTGTATACAATCTTATTTGAAGAGCGTAATGAAAACCACTTAGTCTGAATTAATGATTCGGTCAGTCCTTCAAGTACTATCAAGCTTGAAGCGGTTCTGGGCAAACTATTCTTATGAGAACTGAAGAATTGCACCGATTTCGAGGCTGCTTGTTGGGGCTGGCAGTGGGAGATGCCGTGGGCACAACGGTTGAGTTTCGATCGCGCGGCACGTTTTCTCCAGTCACCGATATGGTGGGCGGTGGGCCGTTCCGCCTTGCCCCCGGACAGTGGACAGACGACACTTCAATGGCGTTGGCGCTGGCCACGAGTTTGCTGACGATCGGAGGTTTTGATGCCGCCGACCAAATGAACCGCTACTGCGACTGGTACGATCGCGGTTCCCTCAGCAGCACCGGGACTTGCTTCGACATTGGCAACACGGTGCGGCAGGCTTTGGAGCGCTACAAAGCTTCTCAAGATCCCTTCAGTGGCTCCACGGCTGCAAATACTGCGGGCAACGGTTCGCTGATGCGGCTTGCTCCTGTGCCAATGTTCTACTTTCCCGATCGCGATCGGGCGCTGCATTTCGCGGCGGAGAGTTCCCGCACGACCCACGGCGCAGTGGAGTGCGTGGAAGCCTGTCAGCTTTTTGCCGAAATGCTGCTTCAAGCATTGGCAGGCGGTGACAAGTCAGATGTCCTATTCGCAAATGAAGTAGAAACTTCTGCTCCGGCAATCCAGGCGATCGCCCAAGGCGCGTACCGAAAAAAGGCGATCGACGAGATCCGGGGCACGGGCTACGTTGTCGAAAGTCTTGAGGCTGCGCTTTGGTGCTTCTGGACAACCGACACCTTCGAGCAGGCAATTTTGACCGCAGCGAATCTTGGTGATGATGCGGACACCACCGCCGCTATCTGCGGTCAGGTAGCTGGCGCGTTCTATGGGGAGACAGGCATTCCCGATCAATGGCTGCAACAACTCTACTGGCGAGAGCAAATTACTGCGATCGCGGATCAACTAGGCGTAGCTGACCCAGCTTGAGTGGTGATCCCTAGCTTGCAGTCAGCGATCGCCACTCACCTTCAGATGAAGTGCTGGAAATCTTGCAGTAACTTCATCCAGGTTTAGTAGGTTCGGGCTGAGTTTGCTCAAACTGAGTTTGCTCGAACTGAGTTTAGTTTTTCCTTGCTAATCAACCTTTTCCTCGCTACTCAGCGAAGACAGCAAACTTAACTAGATTTC
>DATNQR010000591.1:0-1662 GCA_036703905.1 Thermosynechococcaceae cyanobacterium | reverse complement strand
GTGGGCATCTCTGAGCAGGTGGGCAAAATCCGCCGCATACACCATCAGTTTTTTGGGAATGCAGCCTAAGTTAACGCAAGTGCCCCCGAGGTGAGCTTGCTCAGCAATCGCCACCTTTGCTCCATGCTTTGCTGCTCGCTTTGCCGCTGCCAATCCACCTGAACCGCCACCAATCACGCACAGATCAAACTCAACCATATTTGCTTAACTCATCGATAAGTAAAGTTTTGTTAAATTTATCTCATTCGGCTACTGTCAATAGGTAGAGGAACGGGATGTCCGCCATGCTTACCGTAAAGGCATAGTGATTAGGGCAGAACAATGAGCGAGTTGAAGAAAGGCGATCGGGTTAAGTGGAGCACGTCCCAGGGCAAAACAGAAGGCACAGTTGAAAAGAAATTGACGGAACCCATGGATATCAAGAGTCATCACGTCAATGCTTCTGAAGAGAATCCAGAGTACCTAGTCAAGAGCGAGAAAACAGGCAAAGAAGCGGCTCACAAGCCAGATTCCCTAAAGAAGCTGAAAGATTAAAACATTTCCTTCAGATCAACTTATTCAGTCGGGTTCTGAGTGAGCTGTCGCAGGGGTTTTTCTGGATTCCACACGCCAAGACCCAAGATTCGGGCCCGATCTTGAGCATAATTAAGCCTCGGACGATATTTTTCGTTGCTTGGGCTGGGCTGAACGATCGCGTATCCCTCTGCCACCAACAGTTCGTTCAGCAGTTGACCATCATGCCATAGGTAAACTCGCCGGCTCTGGCTCTGGGATTCAACCTCGGTTTCAATTCGTAGCGTTCGGTTGTTAGTCAATTCTTCTAGCCTAACTTTTGCGGCTTCTCCCCACGGCTTCAGGTTAGGCTTAGGCGTGGCAATTCCTGCCAAAGTCAGGCGTTCGGTGATCTCCGGCTGGTTGGGTAATCCGACAGTTTCAAGCTCTTGCCCACTGAAAACTTGACTCACTCGGATGGTCAGGTTCTCAGGGGTGATCGACGGCTGGCACCCTACTAGGACTAGGCAGACGATCGCCCAGCCTAGCCAGCGTCCAACGGCAGTCAGGGAAAGTCGTTTACTATTCCTCATCTAAAGGAAGTCCTCGTTTTACTTTACCCTTACCGAAATAGCGCCCAAACTGAAGTTCGTAAACTTCATCTTCGTCTTGAGTCTCCACTCGCAGGTCAGAGCGGGCATAGCTAACGCACAGAAGCGCATACCCTTGTTTACGCAGATGGGGCGACAGCCCTACGGCTTCTGGTTGGTGAATTTCTCCCGAAAGCACCCGCACGGCACAGGTGGTACAAGCTCCATTGCGACAGGCAAAGGGCAAATCGACTCCCTGAGTTTCAGAGGTGTGGAGGATGTAGCGATCGTCCGTAACCTCAACTGTACGGAAAGTATCGGTGGCGCGATCGTGGATTTCAACGGTATAAGAACGAGTCATGAATTAAGCGCTGGGAATTGCTACCCGCGTGGGCCTGTGTTCTGTTACTATAATCATTCGTGGCTGGTTCAGCCGCAATACATGGAGAGATGGCCGAGTGGTTGAAGGCGCAGCACTGGAAATGCTGTTTAGGGGTAACTTTAACGAGGGTTCGAATCCCTCTCTCTCCGTTCCAAACTCAAGCTACACAGATCAGTACAGTGACAAATGAATTTGTCA
>DATNQR010000590.1:0-2320 GCA_036703905.1 Thermosynechococcaceae cyanobacterium | reverse complement strand
CAGATCGAAGTCGATCGCGGGAGGCTGTCCGGCGATCGTGCCGTGAAGGGTTGCTAGATACTCTGACCCACCCAGCGTCACTGATCTTGAATTCTGTTCCAACGGCAACCCCAACAGGTAGATCAAGTCACCTTCGGACTGCCAGCCTTGACCACAGACCTTAGTCAGGTCAGAGATCCGCCCCACCATGCCCACTACGGGGGTTGGGTAAATCGGTTGAGGGATGCCGTTGCTGTCCAGCGTTTCGTTATAAAGAGAGACGTTGCCGCCCGTCACAGGGGTGCTGAACTCGCGGCAGGCTTCGGCCAATCCGCGACAGGCTTCGGCTAACTGCCAGTAGCCGATCGGCTTTTCGGGACTGCCAAAGTTGAGGTTATCCGTTACTGCTAGAGGTTCCGCTCCCACACAGCTTAGGTTCCGTGCCGCCTCAGCCACGGTTGCCTTTGCCCCCTCATAGGGATTGAGGTAGACGTAGCGTGAGTTGCAATCCACGGTCGCTGCCACGCCAGTCTGAAAAGCTGTCGCCTCACTTCCGATCGGCCTTACCCGCACGATCGCCGCATCGGCCCCGCCTGGAAGCATCACCGTGTTGTTCTGCACCTGATGGTCGTACTGACGATAGACCCAGCGCTTGGAAGCGATCGTCGGTGTCGCCAGCAGTTGCAGCAGAATTGCGTTCCAGGTGTAGGGAGTCTTGGCGATCGTGATTCCCTCGATCGTGCAGGCGGGTAGCTGATTCTCTGACCATTCCCAAGCGAGTTGGGCGTAGTCCGGCGGCGCTGCCAGCAGTTCTCGGTGATAGATGGGGGTATTGTCTGCCAAAGCAGTGGCGGGAATTTCGGCGGCGGTTGCGCCCTGAAATAGAATACGAACGATCGGCTCCTGGATCACGGTTCCGGCCACGACAGCATGGAGACCCCAGCGATCAAAAATGTCAATTAGTTCCTGCTCACGTCCTTTGTGGGCCACAAACAGCATCCGCTCCTGGGACTCAGACAGCAGGTACTCGTAGGGAACCATGCCACTCTCCCGCACAGGGATCAGATCAAGGTCAAGTTCGATGCCAACCCCACCCTTCGCCGCCATTTCTGCCGTGGAACAGGTGATTCCCGCCGCGCCCATATCCTGCGCGGCCACCACGGCTCCAGTTTTGAAGGCTTCCAAACAGGCTTCGATCAGGGATTTCTCCAGAAACGGATCGCCGACCTGTACAGCAGGTCGATCGTCGATCGACGCATCGCTCAATTCCGCACTGGCAAAACTCGCGCCGCCCATACCGTCCCGTCCCGTCGTTGATCCCACGTACAGGACAGGATTGCCGATGCCCTTCGCGCCCGATTTGACGATTTCCGGCGTTTCCATGAGGCCCAGCGCCATCGCGTTGACCAACGGATTGTCGGCGTAAGCTCGATCGAAATACACCTCGCCGCCCACTGTGGGCACTCCAACGCAGTTCCCATAGTGAGAAATTCCTGCCACCACGCCGCTAAACAGCCGCCGAGTTTTGGCATCTTCTAGAGAACCAAAGCGCAGGGAGTTGAGGATGGCGATCGGTCTGGCTCCCATCGTGAAGATGTCCCGCAAAATTCCACCAACCCCGGTGGCTGCTCCCTGAAACGGCTCCACTGCTGAGGGGTGATTGTGGGACTCGATCTTGAACGCCAGATGCAGTCCGTCGCCCAGATCCACCACGCCTGCATTTTCACCGGGGCCAACCAGGACGCGATCGCCCTCTGTCGGGAACTGGCTCAGGAGCGGTCGAGAGTTTTTGTAGCAGCAATGCTCAGACCACATCACCCCAAACATCCCCAGTTCTGCTTTGTTGGGGTGGCGACCCAGACGGTGGACGATTTCTGTGTATTCTTCGGGCTTGATGCCCTCTGCAGCAATTTCTTGAGCGGAAAACGGAGCGGAAGACAGCGCAGACATAGAATCGCACCAACAGGACAGGCTTTATTGTATCGGCAGTAGGAGAATCCCATGCTGCCGTGCGCCCTGCCGATCGGAGCTTTTGCAGAATATGGCCATAGCCTCACAGAACCCTCACAGGTTAGGACGGGGTGCAAGGGTTCCGCCTGTGGTTCTAGGGGCAACGCCCCCGCACCGCCTTCAAATTTGACCTGAAGACTAAACTAAGTTCTGGACTGGGATTTGTTGGAGCCTCTGAGCTTGCTTATTAGAACTCCCACTCCAGTTCTCCAGAGCGAATCTTGTCCAGAATCAATCCACTGTAGAGTTCCAATTCTTCTGCTGTAATCTTGCCATCAGCCCAAGCTTGCGACTGAATGGCAGCCATTTCTTGCTGAGTCAGCTTGCCATC
>DATNQR010000589.1:0-4458 GCA_036703905.1 Thermosynechococcaceae cyanobacterium | reverse complement strand
TGTTTACATCTGGTGTTTTATGGGATAGAAAACTGAAATTGAACGCTACATAGCCTGTATTTTGGTTTATAGTTTCGTTCTTAGGCTGATTAGGCTTGTAAATTCTCAGTTCCTTGCTGTCTGTGCGGGTATGGCTCATGGTTTCTCAAGTCGATATTCCCTCTCTTGCTACCGATCGCCCTTTGATCCGCCGGATTGAGGGTCTGGTGCAAATTTTCACCAGCTCCCAGCGCAATTTCTTCACCAGCGTGATGGCCCAAGCGCTTCAGATTGCTGGGCAAGGAACGCCCGTGCTAGTGGTGCAGTTCCTCAAAGGCGGCATCGGTCAGGGTCACGATCGTCCGGTGCAGCTGGGGCAAAATCTGGACTGGGTACGCTGCAATCTGCCGAGGTGCATCAGTGCAGCCGCAGTGGGGGAAGAAGAGAGCCAATCGCTGCAATCCCTATGGAATTACACCCAAGATGTGGTGCTGCGGGGCAGATATGACCTGGTGGTGCTGGATGAATTGAGCCTAGCGATCGCCTTTGGGCTGATTCCGGAGGCGGAAGTGCTGAAGTTTCTGCACCAGCGACCGCGCCATATTGATGTGATCCTGACTGGGCCAGAGATGCCTCGATCGCTCCTAGAAGTGGCCGATCAAGTCACGGAGCTGCGCCGTAGCCACCAGCCCTGACCTGTTGAGTTTTCTCTATTTAACTTGCTTGCGGAGACTAAAACTATGCTGAAAAACGATCGTTGGATTATCGAACAAGCTCAGAACGGAATGATTGCACCCTTTGAGCCATCGCTGGTGCGGCGATCGGAAGGCAGACAAGTAATCAGCTATGGACTGAGTTCCTACGGATACGATCTCTCCCTCAGTCCCCTGGATTTTCGCGTGTTCCGCCACATTCCCGGCACGATCGTTGACCCCAAGCGCTTCAATCCCAAAAACCTGGAGCGAGCAGACTTGCAGGAAGATGAAGATGGCTCCCACTATTTCGTTATCCCTGCCAATGCCTACGGGCTGGGGGTGAGCCGAGAGCGGGTCGCCATGCCCCACAATGTCACGGCCATCTGCTTGGGCAAATCTACCCTGGCTCGGTGCGGCATCATCGCCAACATCACCCCGATCGAAGCGTCTTGGGAAGGCTACATCACCCTAGAGTTCAGCAATGCTTCTAGTGCCGACTGCCGGATCTATGCCAACGAGGGCGTAGTGCAGCTACTTTTTCTAGAGGGCGACCCTTGCCAAATCACCTACGCCGATCGCGCCGGGAAATACCAGGATCAACCCCAGGCAGTAACGCTGGCGCGGGTTTGACTCTTTCTAGGGGCTGTAGTGGGGAGCAGTGCGACTGGTTACCAAAAAGGTTTCAGGTTGTGCCTTGAGTAGCAGCGCAATCGTTGCCTTTCCTGGCATTCTGACTACCATAGAGGATTCAGGGCCAGGCAAAAGCATCTAGAACCTATGAGTTTTTCGCGCAGAAGTAGAGTACTGATTCAGGGAATCGCTGAACCCCTCGGTTCCACTTATGGGCCCCTGATGCAGGATTATGGGACGCAGGTTGTGGCGGCGGTCAGTGCGGGGCGCGGTGGACAGATGTTTCACGGAATTCCCGTTTTCGATCTGGTGGAGTCGGCAGTGGAGCGGGTAGGGCAAATTGACATAACGGTGATTTTCACGCCACCCTACACCGTTTTAGATGCAGCTCTGGAAGCGATCGCCGCCAACATTCGCCACATCATTCTGATTACTGAAGGCGTGCCGCCTTTGGATATGGTGACGCTGCTGCGAAAAGCTGAAGCCACGGAAACCCTAGTTGTTGGCTCCCACAGCCCCGGCATTATTGTTCCGGGTCAGGTGCTACTGGGAACCCATCCGTCCAATGCCTACACGCCCGGAACTGTGGGACTGATTAGCCGCAGCGGAACCCTGACCTACGAAATTGCCCTAGAACTGACCCAAGCAGGATTGGGCCAGTCGATCGGGGTCAGCATTGGTGGTGATGCGATCGTGGGATCTTCGTTTCAGCAGTGGCTACAAATCCTGGACGAAGACGACTCAACCGAGGTCATTGTTTTAGTGGGTGAAATTGGTGGAGACAGCGAAGAAGCCGCCGCCCGCTACATCGCTGAGGCGATCGATAAGCCTGTAGTAGCCTACATCGCCGGGCGCACTGCTCCTAGAGGCCGCCGCATGGGTCACGCTGGTGCAATCATTGATGCCCAAATTTTAGGTTTGGGAGCCGACATTGGCACTGCGGACAGCAAAATTGCTGCCTTTCGACGGGCTAAGATTCCGGTTGCTGATCGTCCTTCTCAGATTCCAGTTCTAGTGCAAAAAGCTTTGACAACTATCCGTAAAAAAGTTAGCTCTTGAACCGCACTCAGATCCAGCCTGCCTAGTTTAGAGCAACCCTTTGCGCCTTGACTCGATCGCCAGCTGCAGCGCATTGTTACTTCTGAAAGCAATGAGCTAGAAACAACTCGCTCTGACGAAATTCGGGTGCGGGCTGTCCTCTTACACCTTCGATCGCTGAACTACCGCTTGGTTGTCCATAGATTAGTGAACATCATGAAGATGCCACCGACAAAGATCGCGATCGCCAAACCCCCTGCCGAAACACTCATCCAGTCAATCGTTTCCATGCGGCGCGATCGTCTCCCCTCTAAATTAATTTGTCTTGATGGGTCTGGACAATGTTGAACTAAGCACCCTGCCACACCCAGCACTGTTAGGAATTTTCTTCAGGCAAATCGACCTGTTTAAGATGAATGTGCTTGCGACCCAGCGAGATCTCAAACTCGTCTCCCTGGTGAAGCTCCATCTGCTTAGTATAAGCCGAGCCAATCAACAGGTTGCCATTTGCCTGCACGCTAATCCGATAGCTGGCGCTGCGGCCGCCCCGCCCGTTGAGACTGGTTTTGCCGTCTAGCTCGATTCCTTCCGCATCAATCAGAGCGTTCAAGAACTTCATCATGTTGACACGCTCTACTCCGCTTTTCGTCTGAGTGGAGTAACCGCATTCCCTCGCTTTTTCTTCTTTGTTCAGATTGTCCAGCTCTTTAACTTTCTTGAGTAGCGATTCTCCGGTCAGTGGCTCAATCTTCTTCTTCTTAACCATTCACTTAGTCCAGGATTGTGTTGATAACTGTGCAAGGTGAGGAATATCTACCGACAGCATTACCGCGAAGCTGAGGAGTTGAATTAGCTCTACCTCTGTACACCATACTATACCTATTGTGCAAATTTTCAAGCACGACTTTTGCTAACTTTTTTGAAAAGTCCTTCTGCTAGTTCCTCCTTTCCGAAGTAGAAGTAATCCAGCAGGAAAGTTAGCTGGTCTGGCATATCTACGACTGAATCTGTAGGTTCTAGAGTTGAACAGAGTTAAATCGATCGTGGCAGGTCACTAACGGGGATCTCTGACAACTGCTAACAGCAGAGACTGCCTCTATAAAGGTCGGTTTGCCCCTAGGAACGCTGTTGTCCTTGAGTTGTTTTCTTGGCTCAAGCAGCAAAACTCAATCTAGCTCTGGAGCTTTGAGGTTGCGTTTCAAAAGACTGCACTTTTTCAAAAGACTGCTTTTAATGCTGCACCCAATCAAGTGAATACGGGAATCTCTACGAAACGCTATGGCGAATCATCTTCGCCAAACAACCCTATTTCTGCATAAGCAGAGAGGTTGGTGTTGATGAAGTTTGATACGAAGCCATCCAAACTGCCTTCGCCTTGCCTTCACCTCAGCTTTTCCTAGAAGAACCCATCCAGCGCGGGTTTGAAGTCAATCTGAAGGATTCGATCGGGTCATCTCAGTGGATTACAGGATGGCGCATTCAGGTTGACCAGGTATGATAGGGGTGGTTGATAAACATTTGTTGCAGATTATCAATGATTGTTTCTAACTCTGGATGGCCCAGAATCCGACAGTTCCTAAAGGAGAAGCTGTTCTTTGGGCAGGAGCCGACGACCGAGCTTCTGGCCATCTTGATGGTCTATTTGGTTCAGGGCATTGTAGGTTTGGCGCGGTTAGCCATCAGCTTCTTCCTCAAAGATGAACTAGGGCTGAGTCCGGCGGAAGTCTCAGCCCTAGTGGGCGTAGCTATGCTGCCGTGGATGGTGAAGCCGCTCTTTGGCTTTATCTCTGATGGTCTGCCGATCGCGGGCTACCGTCGTCGTCCTTATCTAATCCTGGCGGGGTTGTTGGGGGCGCTCTCTTGGGTAGCCTTGGCTACGGTTGTGGATTCGGCGGGGACAGCAGTCGCCGCGATCGCCCTCGGCTCCTTCTCGATCGCCTTTAGCGATGTGATTGTGGATTCGCTGGTGGTGGAGCGGGCGCGAAGCGAGTCTTTGGGCACGGCGGGATCGCTGCAATCCCTTTGTTGGGGTTCGACGGCGCTGGGCGGCTTGCTGACGGCGTATTTTAGTGGATCGCTGTTGCAGCACTTCAGCCCCCGCACCGTATTTGGCATT
>DATNQR010000588.1:0-9080 GCA_036703905.1 Thermosynechococcaceae cyanobacterium | reverse complement strand
GACTGGCTTCGCTGACATCGGCATGACTGCGGACGAACAGCGTTCCTAGGGCCGCTTGCTGCCTCAAAGTGGCGATCGCACGACTCTTCACATCCTCTAGGGACAGGTTTTGCTTGCGATCGCGCCAGATTTCAATGCCTTCAAACAGTGTGCCGCTCTGGTTCCATCGAGGTTCGCCGATTGTCAGAGCGGAGTCGAGATGAATGTGGGATTCCACAAAGGGCGGACTGACAAGATGGCCTTGAACTTCCAGAGTGAGTTTGGCAAATCCGGCCAGTTTGGGCCCGATCGCCGCGATCGTTCCCTCCAGAATCCCAATGTCTACATCTGCGATCGTGCGATCGGGCTGAAGCAAGCGACACTGGCGCAGCAGCACGTCGTAGCGCGTTCGTCCTTGAGGATTCATCGGATTTGCCAACGTTCAGCCCTCATCGTCATAGCCTCAGATCTTCACTTCATCTGCAAAACTGGCCCACCGGACAAACTCGAATGGGCCCGCCACCGACCCCCAAACGTGTTCGTCGGTTTCGGGGTCGCGCCCGCGATCGTGACTGATGAATTTCTCGTCGTCAATCTCGAAGGTGCTGTCGAGATAGGTGTTGCGCTCATTACGAAACACCATACAGGCTTTACCTGGCTCCACGTTGCCCTCAAAGCTGTGCCCTGTCCATCGCACCTGCATATTACATCCAGGCAGTTTTTCTAGCTGATCGGCTTTGAGGTTCTGAAGTCGCTTGGGGTCACGGGAGGCTCCGTAGAACTCTGTTTCGCCCTTGACGGTGTAATTCTCGATTTCGATGCGATCGTTCTGGGTGATCAGCTTCAGCACCCGCACGCGGTAGGGATCATTGAGGATGTAGTTGTAGGCTTGCTCTACTAGCAAGCTCACGCCGGACAGTAACTCCAGAGGCAAAGGTCGCATACAGACGCGAATGTGGGCATAGAAAGGGGGATTCTCAAACGCTTGAGCCTGGTTGCTGAAGTCCGCGGCCATCCATCGCGCCAAGGCTGCAATATCAGTGGAATGTGTCATCGCTACTTGTGCAAAGCTAGTCAAAAACATCTGCAATTATTTTAAGCGGCGTAGTGTCGATCGTAACTTCTGGCGCTCGTGCGTTCTACCGTAGTTGCTATGGCAATCCCGCGTAGAGAATGTTCAAGAGTAATGTCCGAGAGTACCGAAACCACGATAGACGCTTAGAGAATGAGGCGAATCATCTCTTCATAAATCAGTGCTTTTGAAGTCCGCGGCAAAATTTCATTGTCCTTCGCCGATCAACCACACAGCTGAGCTAACCCCTTCATCTCGGTTTAACAGTCAACAGAACCTAGTCGAGTTTTCCGAAATCATATCGCCATCCAGCATCTCTGGGGAGAACACTTAGTTCGCTATCATTCAGCTCGGCTACGACGCGAGACTCTTTTATGGTTCGCGCGCTTAAGGCTTGAAGCTCTGACTCTGTCCCTCTTTAAAAAAGGACTGAGGGATTTCTTCCGCAAGAAAGTGTTTGCAAACAAATATTAAGAGCGTTCAAGCTTCTATGGGTTAAGAGTTCTAGCTTCTTAGTTCTTTTGAACTATACATCTCTAGATTCTTGGCGTAGGAAGCTATTCACGCTCATTTACAAACGCTTTCCAAGTTCTATCTCTGTTACTCCAGACCATTAGAAATGCTGAATCACGCGATTTAGCTGCTGCATTACCTCAAGCTCTGGAAAGCCCCTGCTATCGTTTAATTCCCCCTTCATTTGGCAATTCTCGAAATTTTAGGGAGAACATATATTTGAACCCAACTTGTTGACAGATTTGATTCAAAGCGATCGGCGCATAGATTCCGATCGCCGTTCCCAGTATCAGATGAGTCAGCGGCTCTGAGATCCCTAGCACTTTCTGTAATCCAATACGAACAGAAGCAGACGCAATAGTATGTGCAACATAGATCTGAAGCGATAGCAGTCCCCATAATTCAAAAAAGTGAACCGTATTCCATCTCTCCATCAGCATGGAGAGAGCGATCGAGGCTGCTATACCGACTAGAGCAATCTCTGGAATTATGTACGGGTTCTCTGCCAATGAGGGTTGAGCTACTATCAAAGTAATGCCCAAATATCCACCGAGAGCGATTGCAAGCAGAACCAATGTATTTGCCTCTCTCAAGCGCACTAAAACCCTTGAACTACCAAGAACCGCTCCGATCGAGAAATAGATCATGTTACGACGTACGAGGTAGAGCATTCCCCAAGAGCCAAAGTTAATGTCAGCCAAGCTAGCAGCGTACAGTAAAGTAGCAAGGCCCAAAAGATAGTTGCAGGAAATCCCAAACCTGTGAGCAACTCCGTAGAGTATCAGAATAATGAAAAGGGTGTAGATGAACCAAAATTGCATTATTGGCTCATAAATAATCTTCAGTACGCTTGCCCATGAAGCTGAGTTCTTTAGGTTGCCATAGGTTGCAAGTTGAATAATGGTTTGTAAAATTGACCATAGAAAGTAAGGATAAACAAGAACTTGAAGTTTATCTACTATGAAAGTGTTAAACGGTTTTCGTAAAGACCTTTGTACAAATAGACCAGAGACAAGAAAAAACAGTGGCATATGAAAGGCATAGATCCAGCGGTCTACAAATTGCACCAACGCTGTCGGCTCTAGAACGGAACTGCCAACTATACCTCGGATTGCGTGACCCAGGACTACTAAGAATATGCCGATGCCCTTTACATAGTCGACCCACTGAACTCGCTGCCGCTCTGACGAACTGCTGATCTTCGATGATTCTGACTCGTTAGCTTGCTCTGAAGAATCAATTCGAGACATAAAACTAATCTTGCCAAGTTAGGATTCAGAATGCTTATATCTTACAAATATATAGGGCCGTCTCAAAAACAAATAGAGCGCAAGAAGATTCACCTGAGGTTTACAAATTAGTACTCTGGAAAGCTCTTTTAGACTCAGGGCTATAAGTTTTTTTAATCTAGAGCGATTGAATCTCCGCCTCTTGGGGCGAGACCTCGTACTTATAAGGCAAGCCAAAGGCTTACGAGCAAATCTTCTTTCATAGCCTGCCCGCAAGCGGCGGGGCCGTTAATTTCAGAGAAGCGAAGGGGAATATATCATTTTTAGAGAAAATAAGCTATTGAGACAAGCAGTACGGTGACCTAGTAGTTAGTCAAACAAAGATTGACGAGTGAATCAGGTAAGTTTAGACACCTCCGTTCACTCCCACCGCAATGACTAAGAAATACAACGTTGACCTCACCCCTGACGAGCGACAGTACCTGGAACACTACACAACCACTGGGAACCATGCTGCCTACCAAATCAATCATGCTCGCATCTTGTTGAAAGCAGATCGCCATCAAGCGGGGGGAAGTTGGCGGGACACGGACATCAAAGCCGCCCTCGATCTGAGTCTCAGAACCATTGAGCGAGTCCGACAACGATTTGTGGAAGCGGGCATGGAAGCCGCTCTCAAATGTCGCCCCGGCGCAGGACGAAAACGAGAAGTCACGGGAGAGGTGGAAGCGCATTTGATTGCCCTGCGCTGTAGCGACGCTCCTACAGGGCTTGGGCACTGGACACTGCGATTGCTTGCCGACCGCATGGTCGAGCTAAATCATGTTGACCACATCAGTCACGAGAGCGTGCGCCAAGTGTTGAAAAAAACGAACTACAACCTTGGAAACAAACGTGTTGGGTGATTCCACCGGAGCAGAACGCTGAGTTTGTCTGGCGGATGGAGTCTGTTTTAGCGTGTATCAGACGCGCTACAATCCCGCCTTTCGGGTGGTTTGCATCGATGAATCGACTAAACAATTGGTCAAAGAGACCGCCATACCGATTCCCGCCCAACCGGGTGCACCTGAACGAATCGATTATGAGTATGAGCGCAATGGCACTGCCAACTTATTCATGGTCTGTGAGCCAATGGTGGGGTGGAGACGAGTGGAAGTGACCCAGCAACGCACAGCAGTCGATTATGCTCATCTGCTCAAAACGGTGGTGGATCTCGATTATCCAGATGCAGCCAGAATTACAGTGGTGCAAGACAATCTCAACACTCATTCTCCCGCATCGTTGTATAAAGCCTTTGAGCCAGCCGAAGCCCAACGAATTCTCCAGCGCTTGGAATTTTGTCAGACTTCCAAGCATGGCAGTTGGTGAGTCAGCGCGTTGCGGGGGTTCCCCCCGTTGAAGCGACTGCGAACCCGGAGGGCTCAACATGGCCGAGATTGAACTGAGTGTTTTAGCGCGACAGTGTTTGGATTGTCGCATTGCTGATTTCAGCAGGCTCAAAACAGAAGTTGACGCTTGGCAGGAGCAGCGCAATCGAGAGGAAACCTGGATTGACTAGCAGTTTTCAACGGCAGATGCCAGGGTGAAGTTACACCGACTTTACCCGTCAATCAATTCTTGACTAACCACTAGAGCCTACGGGATATTTTCTGCATTCCACTGGCTCCCGATATTTGCAGTACATGGCTTTCCACTTTGCATAACCCACTACGGCCTAAGGCACTACCGGTTTGTCCTCTTCGCTAAACTCAGTGATACAATCTCACAACTGCTTTCCGAAACTCAAGCCTAGTCATGTTTTCACATACTTCTGCCTGATGCATAACCTTACTAAGTGAGTGGCTGAAGAGAGTCGAGTTGAGTGTCAAAAGTCATTGGTGCTGATAACTTCAAGCTCCGAAATCCCGATTTTCTCGTAACCATTCCTAGATAGCCAGGGTAGTTCAACATACCCTGGAAGACTTTTCAAACATCCTCTGAGGGAGAAACAGTAAGCGGTAGGATTGGTGAGGTACGAGCTTAAAGAGAACTGAGATAAACTCAACTAACCCATTGCAGCAGAGGAAATCGATCGACCCATGCAACTGACTCCGCAAGAGAAAGACAAACTGCTAATTTTTACGGCGGCCCTGCTGGCAGAGCGGCGCAAAGATCGGGGCGTGAAGCTGAACTATCCCGAAGCGATTGCCTACATCACCGCCGCGATTCTGGAAGGAGCGAGGGATGGGCGATCAGTGGCAGATTTAATGAGCTATGGCACAACTTTGTTGGCTCGGACAGATGTGATGGATGGCATTGCTGAGATGATCCATGAGGTGCAGGTGGAAGCAACTTTCCCTGACGGTACAAAGCTAGTTACTGTCCATAATCCTATTCATTAATCTGGGCGTGTAGTCAAAGAGGCGTAAACTCAATCAGGCCTCAGGACTGATTGAACCGATAGATTTTGCACTTGGGCTGAGTCATTCTCTGGTGATTTACTAACCTGGGTCGCAAGCTGAAGGAACTGAGCAGGAAAATGAGGCGTTATCTACAGGTTTTGCAGCTATTTTGGAAAACAGCGATCGCCGCAGAGTTGGAATATCGTCTCAACTTTCTGCTGGCGGCGCTGAGTAGCCTAGGTGGCTTGATTGGCAGCTTGTTCGGATTATTTTTGTTCTATCGGAACGGCTACACCTTCCAAGGCTGGAGTTGGGAGCAAGCGCTAGTGGTGCTGGGGATCTTCACGCTGCTGCAAGGTTTCTCCAGCACTTTTCTCGCCCCCAACCTGAACCGGATCGTGCGGCACATTCAGCAAGGAACATTGGATTTTGTCCTGCTAAAGCCGATCGATTCTCAGTTCTGGCTTTCCGCTCATACCTTGTCCCCGTGGGGCATTCCCGATTTAATTTTTGGGCTGGTGGTGCTGGGCTATGCAGGAAGGCAACTGGGCTTGAAGGGGACAGATGGATTGTTGGGAATAATTCCGATCACCTTCGGGCTGCTGATTCTCTACAGCCTGTGGTTCATGCTGGGAGCCACCAGCATCTGGTTTGTCAAAATCTACAATGTAACCGAGGTGCTGCGAGGACTGATGGAAGCCGGCCGCTTTCCGATGGTGGCTTATCCTGTGGCGTTTCGGTTTTTCTTTACCTTTGTGGTTCCGGTCGCTTTTCTAACGACGGTTCCAGCCGAAGTAATTTTGGGGCGCGGCGACCCTGCATGGACGATCGCGGCGGGAGGGTTGGCGCTCGGGCTACTCTACCTTTCTCGCTTGTTCTGGCAGTTTGCCCTCCGCTTCTACACCAGCGCCTCAAGCTAACCTGTAGGAAATTAATCTTGATCCAGGTGTAGATTCACGCACTCACCGTCGTGATCGGACTTCTGGAAAAACCACTTGCGGGCCCGTTTGGGCAACGTTAGGCCGAGGCTGGAGTGGAAGTCGGTCTGGACTTTGTGGGTGAGGCGACCAGAAACCTGGCGCACAATCTGGTTCAGCAAACGATCGCCTGTGGACTGGATCAGCGACTTGGGTAGGGTATGGATGAAGCGAGGAAACTGGATCGTCACCGTCAAATCTAGCTGCCACTGCACTCGCGTCATCTTACTCAAGGCTTGCGGCTGTGCTTCCACCAGCTTCATCGCCGCCTGAAAATCCACTTCATAGCCTCCTGGATCGTAGCCTGGCACTGGAATCGTCTCGATTCGGTAGACTCCCTCATCTCCGGGCAGCAAATTCAAACCCACTTTCGGCTCAACTTCGTAGCCAAAGGAGCCGAACTGCCCGATCGCCAGGGCATAACCTGTTTTGCCGATCGGTTCCACCTTCATAGGCTGGGCGCAGCGTCGAAACCAGATGTGGTGAGTGTTCAGATACTCAGCTACCGTGCAGGCATCGGCATTCATCTCCATGCAGTCCACAAATCGGCTACGAAATTGAGTAGGCTCCGTCACAGTCCGATGAGATTCCTCAGTAAGGTAGGGGTCAGCGCTCGATCGCGTGACAACGTGAAGCAGGCGGTCAGAAGGCTCGATCGACGAGTATTCGGTAGAGTGTGACTGCATGGTTAGCGGGATCGTACAGGTTAACAGAGAGCGAGGGGGAGTTAGCTGAGACTCAGAGTTCCCTCTGAAAGTTCATAAGTTGACACTCAGTTTACGGATTCTTCGGAATTTCACGCGCTTAACTTTTATTTCTTCGTCAACTTGATTAACCTCTCTTGACTTATATTAAGTCGGATAAGATAGACGGGTTTAACCAAACGCTAACAGTCTAGCTATAACTCCCTGTCTTGCCCAATCCCCGATCGCCAAAGCAACCCTGACTACAATTCCTGGTTTGACACCTTACTGTAGCAATCAGCCGCGAGTTGTTGGAGGTGAACCAAATGCAAACATCTTCAAAAGGGTAGTCCTGTTGGAGCCAGAAGTTAAGTAGAGTCATGACTACAAGGCGTAGCGATTGTGATCGCTCGCTCAAAAACCACTATTTTTAACCACTGCAGGAGGCATTCGTTATGAAAGCACTGGTCGCAGGTGCAACAGGACAAACCGGACGGCGCATTGTGCAGCAGCTCGTGGATCGAGGCATTCCGGTGCGGGCTTTAGTGCGGGATCTGGAAAGTGCCCGATCGCTCCTGCCGGCGCAAGTCGAGCTAGTGGAAGGCGACGTGCTGAAGTCAGATTTGGTGGCCGCGATCGGTGATGCCACGGTGGTTCTGTGCGCTACGGGTGCAAAACCGGGCTTTGACCCCACCGCGCCTTACAAAGTGGACTACGAAGGCACTAAAAATCTGGTGGACGCAGCTAAAGCGAAGGGCATTGAGCAATTCGTATTTGTCACTTCCCTCTGCGTCTCCAAGTTTTTCCACCCGCTCAACCTGTTCTTTCTGATTTTGGTGTGGAAGCAGCAGGCCGAAAACTATCTGAAGCAGAGTGGCTTGACCTACACGATCGTTCGTCCCGGTGGATTGAAGAACGACGACAACTCAGATGCGATCGTTATGTCCAGCGCAGATACTTTGTTTGAGGGCAGCATTCCCCGCGAGAAGGTGGCTCAGGTTTGCGTAGCTGCCCTGTTTTCGTCAGAATCCCGCAACAAAGTTGTCGAGATTGTGGCCAAACCAGACTCGATCGCCCAGCCAGTTGAGGAATTGTTTGTCAGCGTAGCTTGAGGCTTTCGGGGGAAAGCTTCAAGCCACGCTGACGCTGCTGAATTGAGGGAATGAATAATTCCTAAGAGAGAAGATAAGGGCGATTTTAGCTCTCTTATCCAGCAGGATAAGGACTGGAGATGAGGGCAATTTGTCCTAGTCTTCAGCTATGCCCGATCTCTCTCTCCCCCATTGCCCCAGTTCTACACTTTGAGTTCTGAACTTCGAGTTCTACACTTTGAACTTCTGCGTGATGCGCTGCATTGCTTCCGCCACGTTTTCTCGGCTGTTGAATGCTGAGATGCGGAAGTAGCCTGCGCCCGCTGCCCCAAAGCCCGATCCCGGAGTGCCCACCACATTGCAGACGTGCAGCAATTTGTCGAAGAAATCCCAGCTAGACAAGCCATTAGGCGTTTGCACCCAGACGTAGGGCGCATTCACGCCGCCGTAGACCTGCAAGCCTGCGGTCGTCAACTGTTCGCGGATGATTTTGGCGTTCTCTAGGTAAAAGCGAACCAAGGCTTGAATTTGGGCTTTGCCTTCGGGCGAGTAGACTGCCTCGGCTCCCCGTTGGACGATGTAGGAAACACCATTGAACTTGGTGGACTGGCGGCGATTCCACAGTTTCCACAGTTCCACATCGGAGCCATCAGCCGCCTTAGCAGTCAGGGTCTTGGGCACAACGGTGAAGGCACAACGGGGTCCGGTAAAGCCGGCATTCTTAGAAAAAGAGCGAAACTCGATCGCGCACTCCCGCGCTCCGTCAATCTCATAGATTGAGTGGGGCAGGGTTGGATCAGTGATGTATGCCTCATAGGCCGCATCAAAGAAGATGATTGACCCGTGCGATCGAGCGTAGTTCACCCAGTCTTGCAGATGTTCCCGTGTGGCAGTCGCACCTGTGGGATTGTTGGGGAAGCAGAGGTAGATCAAGTCTACTTTCTGAGACGGGATTTCGGCCGTAAAGTTGTTTTCCGCCGTAACGGGCAGGTAGACGAGGCCGCCGTATTCGCCCTTATCGTTTGCGTCGCCCGTGTGGCCTGCCATCACGTTCGTATCCACGTACACAGGGTAAACAGGATCAGTGACGGCGATCGTGTTGTTGTTGCCAAAAATGTCTAGGATGTTTCCCGTGTCGCACTTGGAGCCATCCGA
>DATNQR010000587.1:0-3582 GCA_036703905.1 Thermosynechococcaceae cyanobacterium | reverse complement strand
CTTACGATTCCCCAACGCCAAGCCCTTGAAACGGCGACTACAGAAACGGAACGCATCATTGAAATTTTACAAGACCTGCTTAACCAGGTACGCGCAGATGGCACCGTTCTATCGATTCCTTCAAAGTCAACTAATACCAAGTTGCAGTCAAAGCACAAAAAAGACGTATAGGAGGAAAAGACACGCAACATTTGGTTTAAACTAAAGGCAAACAGAAGTTTGTTCAAAAATTCCCGTCGCCCCTAATTCTCAATTGGTGGGGGCATATGATTTCACCGTGTCAGTTTGTCTGAACGAATGCAACTTTGTATCACGCTGTTTGTCCTATCTCTTCCGCTTGCTCCTTCCGAAGTTCCTAGAGTAACTTCGGTCTAAAAATAGTGAATTGTTATGATAACCGCACATATTCTTTTAATTGAAGATGAAATCAAACTAGCTCGGTTCATTGAGCTGGAACTGAATAGTGAGGGATATCGTATCACCGTAGCGCATGATGGCATGGCAGGACTAACCTTGGCGCGGGAGTCTACACCAGATTTGGTCATTCTAGACTGGATGTTGCCTGGACTGACTGGCGTAGAAGTTTGTCGCCGCCTGCGAACAACTGGAAACAAAGTACCTGTGATTATGTTAACAGCGCGGGATGAGGTGCAAGATCGCGTTGCGGGGTTGAATGCTGGGGCAGATGACTACGTCCTCAAACCCTTCAGCATTGAGGAATTGCTTGCCAGAGTTCGCGCCCACCTGCGCCGTCAACAGGAAGATGACCAAGATGTCTTGCAGTTCGCAGACTTGAGCCTGAATCGCCGTACGCGTGAAGTATTCCGCGGGCAACGGGCTATCGAACTCACGGTTAAGGAGTTTGACCTGCTGGAGTACCTACTGAGCCATCCCCGCCAAGTCTACGCCCGTGACCAGATTTTAGAACACGTTTGGGGCTATGACTTCATAGGAGATTCTAACATTATCGAGGTTTATATCCGCTACCTGCGCTTGAAGCTGGAAGAGAACAACGAAAAGCGGTTGATTCAAACCGTGCGAGGCGTTGGTTACGTGTTACGCGAGTGATGTTCCAGCCCATAGACTTTTTGCACTCATTCCCGTTTAAAAATATTTGGAACCACTCATGGAACACAGATGCACACAGATAAATCATCAGTGTTCCATGAGTGGTTTTTTTTCATAAACATTCACTTTTGCAAGAGGTTTAATAAAGAAGCTGATAGTTTCACAAAAAGCTACTCATGATTGATTCAGTAAAAATTAAGTTTTAATTACCTATGGAGTAAACAGGATATATTACTGTTGATAATATTTGTACAATTTTGGAGTAAAAGCTATTGCCCCGCGATCGCGTCAAGTGAGCCAAGTCCATCAAGATAACCAATTAGGGACACCTCTGCCGCAAAGAACGGCAGAACGTATCTTGGAAACACTATCTTTCTTGAGCTACCGTTCCGGTGAAATCAAAAGCTACCTATACGAAATAACTTGCAGGCTCAGTCGTTTGCTGCGTTTGGACTGGTCAGCAGTCACCCTCTGCCAGGATGGGTTTGAGCGAGTTATGGCAAGTAGCTTAGAATTTGATGGCATGGATCAGCTTTATTCGCTACATGGCACACTGACAAATACGGTGGTGCAAACTGGGCGTACTTTGGCTGTGGCAGATGCGAGCATCACTACCCAGTATGGTGACCCGCCAGATGGCTACCTGTCTTACTTAGGTGTGCCACTGCGAACGTTCCAGGGGCAGGTGATTGGTACGATTTGCTCGTTCAACGTCCAGCCCTGCCAGTTTAGTACTGACGAAATTCGCATAGCCGAAATTTTTGCAGAACGTGCTGCCACAGCACTGTTTCATTACCAGATCTACCAACAGCAGCAGCAATTTAATCAAACTTTGGAGGCTGAGGTAGCCAAGCGTACAGAAGCATTACGGGCTGCTCAAGCGAAATTAGTTGAAAGTGAGTGTCTGGTAGCAACGGGCGAATTTGCTGCAATGATTGTGCATGAGTTACGTAACCCCCTGACAACGGTCAAAATAGGGCTGAACTATTTTAAAAGAGCTGAACTGCCGGAACTAGGCAGGATGCAATTATTGCAAGCCTTAGGTGCAACCAATCATTTAGAATACCTGCTGGAGCAAATTTTGGTTTACGCCAAGCCCCTGGTGTTGCAACTGGCAGAACTTGAGGTAAATTCGTTTATGACAGGAATTTTGCCGTCCCTGCAAGAGTTGCCTGCGGCGATAGAGCGTCAGATTGAGTTTAAAATTGCCCCAGTTGCACATCTGTTCTTAGGCGACAAAGTGAAGTTACACCAAGCGTTGCTACATATGGTGGAGAATGCTTGTGAGGCAAGTACGCCGAGCAGTGTGGTGCTCCTAAGCGTAGCAGAAAGTACAACAAGTCAGATGAGTATTCAGGTTCACAATAGCGGTGAACCAATTTCACCAGAACTGCTGCCAAAGTTGACAGAACCGTTCTACTCCACGAAACCCAACCGATATGGGCTGGGGCTAGCAATAGTCAAACGGATTGTGGTTGCCCATAGTGGGCAGTTGGTGATCAAGTCTGACCTGAGGACAGGTACGGTGGTGAGTATTTCGCTACCTGTTCTGGAGCCACCTGAACGTTCAAGGATCCCCATTTTATCAGATTCTCATGGCACACAAGCCACGGAGTCCCTGATGAAGTTGCCAAGTACCCCCCAATTACACGGTCAGCAGCATCATCAAAGGAGCATTGAGGTTTTATCCGCTCTCATTGGGCGTTCCCATCTTCCTGTTGATCGCTATCTACAAGACATCGCCGCCAGTGTTAGCGAGTTGGTGCGTTCAGACTGGACGATTGTCACCCTACGTGAGGGAGACTCGGGGCGAATCGCTGCCAGTAGCCTGGTACTGAGCGAGAGTGAGCGGGTTTACTCGTTGCATGGCACCCTGTCAGACGTTGTTGCCCAGCACAGACGAACACTCGTGATAGCAGATGCTCGCCAACAAAAACATGGCACTCCACCAAAAGACTACCTTTGCTACCTTGGCGTGCCTGTGCAGACTCCCCAAGGCGAGATTGTCGGCACCATTTGTTCCTTTAATAAGCAACCGCGTCAGTTTACCAGTGAGGAATTGCGGATTGTGGAGTTGTTTGCAGAACAGGCAGCGATCGCCATCGACAACCACCGCCTCTACCACCAGCAATGGCAATTTCAAGAAATTTTGGAAGCTGAGGTGATAAAACGCACCCAGGAACTACGAGCCGCCCAAGCTCGCCTGATTGAGAAGGAACGACTAGCAGCCGTTGGTGAGTTTGCCACGCGCACGGTGAACGAAATTCGCCAACCAGTGACTACAATAACTGATTGCTTGCATCACCTCCAGCAAATCAGCTTATCCCAACCAGCTCAAGAGCGGCTATTCTTGGCAGTGGACGAGGCGCAGCGTCTAGCAAACCTGTTGAACGAAATCTCGCTTTACGCCAAGCCGCAGGTATCTCAGAGAGTTGCTGTAGAAATCAACGCTTTGGCGGCTGCAACTCTGGATACCTTGCGGGCTACAAAAGAAGCCTTGGGGCGAGAAATTAT
>DATNQR010000586.1:0-3534 GCA_036703905.1 Thermosynechococcaceae cyanobacterium | reverse complement strand
TGTTTAGCCCCAGCAGTCGCATCGCTGTTGCTGAGTTTGGCGATCGCCTCCCGCCGCAGGGCTTCATAGAAAGCCATTTCTTCCTGGCTGAGTTCCACTTGAAGCAGGATTTCGGTGCGGGAGGGCAATTCCGCCAAAACCTGGGTTTTGGTGCGACGCAGCAGGAAGGGCTGGATCAGCTTCTTGAGCTTCAGCCGGGCGGGCTTATCCTGGTAGCGTTCGATCGGGTAAGCGAAGTTCTGGTTAAACTGCTCCAGAGAGCCAAGTAGACCGGGATTAATGAAGCGAAACAAATTCCACAGTTCGCCCAGGTGGTTCTCGATCGGAGTTCCCGTGGTCAGCAGTTTGAACCCGCCTTGCAGCTTCATGGCGGCTTGGGATCGCTGGGTAGCGGTGTTTTTGATCGCTTGAGCTTCATCCAAGACGATCGTCTGCCACTCCACTTGGGCCAGCATCTCGGCTACTTCCTTTTGTTGCAGCAGCCCGTAGCTACAGATCAGCAAATCGAAGGGCTTGAGTTGGTCGAGTTGCTTCTGGCGATCGCCACCGCCGAACTGGATCACGTTTAGGGTGGGGGCAAACTTCTGGGCTTCGCTGATCCAGTTCATGCAGACCGAGGTGGGGGCGACGATCAGAGTGGCTCCCTCAGCGGTGCGGGTGAGGATCAGGGCCAAGGCCTGCAAGGTCTTTCCTAGCCCCATATCGTCGGCAAGACACGCGCCCACACCCCAGTAAGCCAAACGCGAAAGCCAAGTGAACCCGTCGATCTGGTAGTCCCGCAGTTCCGCTTGGAGCGTTGAAGGAACCTGGGGCTTCAGGTCTTTCATTTCCTTGAGGCGCTGGACGTGGGCTTTCCAGTGCTTATCAGATTTTAGGTCGCCCACTTCGTCCATGAAGTCTTCCAGAGCCAGGGAAGCCAAGGGATTGAACCGAACGCCCTTACCCTGCTTTTCGGAAAAGGTGCGAAGCTCGTCCAATCGCTTGCGAAATTCCTGAGTCAGCGCTAGAAATTGTCCATCGCCGAGGGGAATGAAGCGGCTAGAAGTTTGCTCTAGCAACTCCATCAGGCGCTGCATATCCAGCACCAAATCATCATCTAGCTTGAGTTCGCCTGTGGCGGCAAACCAGTCTCGCTGCTGCTGGATGTTGATCTTGAAGGCTCCCATATCGGCACGGTGGCTAACCCGTAGCTTTTCGCCTTCTGGCCACTCCATCACCACCGAGTCGTTCAGTTCTTGCAGTTGCATCAACAGTTCCAGGCACCGATCGGGTTCTTCGATCAGCCACTCGCCGTCTTCCTCTTCAGAGTCGTTGAGCATGGGCACGGCAGCGATCGCGGCTTTGGCTAATTTTTTCTCTTCTTTTAGGTTGCGGGTGGTTTGCAGGCGCTTACCGTCAATTTCAGCAATTACAGTTTCGCCGCCTGCACCCGGACGGTAGTAAGCCCCAGCGTTGGCGAAGGGGCGAGCCAGTACGGCAACTTTCAGTCCCGCTCCGGCGGGCAACAGGTGAACGTGGGGTTTGCTGTCGGCTGGAACTTCTTCGGCGTTGACCACACCGCCGCCGATGTCGGAGTGAACAGTGACGATCGCCGCCACAGAGTTGATCGCCGCCAAAACTCGCTCTCTGGCGCTGGTGGGCACTTCCAAGCGATTTTGCTTGCCCAAGATTTCGGCAATCCGCCGATGTTCTGGCTTCAGTTCGATCACCTTTAGCCGTGTCGGCGTCTCCTTTACCACCAGAATCTCGTCGTTGTCCTTGAAGGCTTCGGAGAATTGCAGTGTCACTCGCTCTTGCTTGCTTTGCTTAACGATCAGTTCCGGTTCGCCTTTGACCACATCGACACGGATGGTGGGCGAGTCTTCCCAAAACACCAGAGGATGCCCGATCAAGGCCACGATCGCCCGCTTGCCGAAGCGATATTCAGTTTTGCCGTAGTAGCTGCCGTAGTCCGCTTCCAGTTCGGCGCACACCCGTAGATCCTGGGGCGTGAGATAGTCCAGTTCACCAGTCTGTTTCAGCCGCTTGAGGGCGATCGGACGGCCGCTACTCCACCCGCCCTTGGCGTTGATCTTCTGTTCACGGGGTTGCAGCAAATAATTTCCACCAGAGTAGAAAGTGATGAACCAGGCCAAGCGCAAGCTAGAGGCGGGCCGAGCTACTGCCTGGGGTTGTTTGTAAAGGTTGGTGAGGGCCTTGAGGCTGAGTTCCCAGGCCTCCTGAGGCTCGATCAAACCCACCACGTTAATTGCGCCCGATCGCTCTCGCCAGGTCTTAGCTTCGTGCCCGTAGTTCGATCGCACCTTCAACCGAGCCAATAGTTCCGCTGTCTCCATCGCTAGCCAGTCGTAGCCCGCCGCCTTTGCGTGGGCATAGAGCGGATCGATGATGCGGGGCAGGTGCTTTTTGGCGCGATCGCTGTCCACCCAGTACAGGCACAGCGCCATGAACAGGGTTTCTATACTGTTGCCTGAAGGAAAAGAGGCGATCGGTGCGTTCTCGATCGCTGGCTTTTGAGTCAAATCTCCCTGCTGAAACTTCAGCAGTTGGTAAAGGCGAAAATAGGTTGCCCTCAGCCAATGCCTCGGCTGCCGAACAATTAAGTCAGCGTAGTCACTGGCTGCTTGCAAGTTGCTGGCTGATCCCTGTTTCAGCAGCGCCAAGATGAAAAACAATCCAGCCGTGGTGTTGAAAAAGGCGTTGCGTTTGCCTGTGGCCTTACGAAGCACCTTGAGGGCGTGGCTGTAGTGTTCGATCGCCTGTTCAGTGTCACCCTGTAGGAAACTCAGCCAGCCCCAAAATACTGTTGCATTGTCCAAATCCTCAGTTCTTTCTAATACCTGCTGGGCTTCTTGAAGCTGTCCCCGCAGCAGCAACTGCTCCGTTAGCACCAGCCGCAAAAGATTGGAGCAACGTCCCTCCGATCGAGAGCATTCTGTGTTCAGCAGATCGACGGCTCCCGTTGCCGGAACGCAGTTCAATACAGAATCAAACAAAATGCTCGGCAAAGCAATTTCGTAGAGTTCCTGAGAAAGTGTACTGAACCATTCGGGATCAAACGGATTGTTGCAAACCCACTGGAAAACATCACTGATGGCGATCGGATTTTTGATGTAGCTATGCTTTTGGTAGTCTTCGTATTGCTTATTAATGAACTTGACATCCTGACGGTAGATGCCAATCCGAACTTCTCGAATAAACTGATCTTGACTGCTGAACGATCGACCGGTTTTGTCCCACGCTGAGCGCACGGGCAAGCTGGTCTGGACTGCTTTTTCATACTCATCAAACCGCCCCGCTTTGATCACTTCACGGGTCAAGATTTCCACAATCAACGGGTTGCACTGAGGCGATTGTCCTCGCTCTTGCACGAGCAGATTGGTCGCAAGCAGATTATCCAGACGCGATCGCAGAGTACTCGCATTTACGGGTTCTTCGTGAATATCCCGGATGTTGAGTTGGTTGAAGCAAGCGATGAACCCAGTACGAGCGACAGGCTCATAAATCACCGAAAACAATTGCAGGATTTTTTGC
>DATNQR010000585.1:0-1735 GCA_036703905.1 Thermosynechococcaceae cyanobacterium | reverse complement strand
AGAGTTGCCCTTGCTTCCTGACTTGGAAATGGAGGTGAGCGCCCGTGCCTGTGCCAGAGTTACCTGATCGGGCAATCACTGACCCTGCTGGCTGATTCCCTTCAGCACAGTTGCTCAGGTGCAGCGATTCAAAGCTGAGGTCTGGAAACTCTGGGGAAGTTTGCACAGCGTAGAGTCCTCCACCACCAGAGTCTTGCTTGCACTCCACCTTCACAGTGGAGCCAGGGGAGCCAATGGCATAAATCACCGTGCCGATCGGCGTGGCTAAATCCACTCCACGGTGAAAGCTTGAACAGCCAGGACAGGGAGACGAGCGCGGACCGAATAGACTCGTCACCTCATAGCCTGCAACCTTCTCGCCCAGCTTGGGGGACTGCTTGAAGTCTGGACTGATGAGTTTGTCAATCGCCCCTAGCTTCTCCCCCGGCGTGGCTTTGGGGTCTGCCAGTTTTGCGGCGGGTTCTACTTGCTGTCTTGTCGTTTGGAGGAATGCGATCGCTCCTCTCACAGAATTGTTGAGCGGCTGGATGGTGACGACGGCGGCACAGGTGAGGGTGAGAGCAGCGATCGACCAATCCAGTACCTGCTCACTTCGCTTGCGGTGTTGCTGCACCTGGTACTGAAAGTCTGGGCTGCATTGCTCCAGGCTGATTTCGGTTGAGGTCATAGGTGATGCCCTTGCTGGTGAGGCGAATATCAAGGGTGGAATCGGTGAAGTCTGGGAGGTAGCGAATTGTGCCATCAGGCAGGATGCAGAGCGGATTACCGAGGGAGGCAACCAGGCGATCAGGTGTGAGTTCCTCTAGCTTTCTGCCCTTCAGTTCTGTCCAAGTTGCGGCGGTGATGGGGCGGGTTTTCAGGTTCGGTTCTGACTTGCAGCCATCAGCTTTGCCGTTCAGGGCTTGCCCTAGTGAGGTCTGCCGCCATTCCTCCCACATTGGGGTGACTCGCTCCCTGAAGGGTAGAGAAAAGCGCCCGTAGGAATCAGCGCTGAGGCTGCAAACTAGGGCGCTGAGAGCAACGATCGGCGGGATCGTGCGAACTATCCAGGCATTCATGGGGTAATCCTGACGATGCGAATTGAGAAACCCTGTTCAAGAATCTCTTTCTCTGCGGCCGGGATGTTGATAGTTTCGAGGCTGAAACCAGGTTTCAAAGTGAATGGACTTTTCCCTTGATAAATGGCTTGCCCACTGGGATCGACTAAGACGTAGTGGAAGTGCATCACTCACTCCTTCACCGTGGCCCGAGTCGGTTTGACCGTGCTGGCAGTTGCAGGCTTTGTGCCCATCTCCTTCAGCGCTGAATCTTGCACCCCATCCGCGATCGCGCTTGCCCCAGGGCGGAGCCAGCCGACGATGTTGGTTCCAGCGTTCCAGGGCAGCAGTAGCCCGAACAATCCCACATCAACAGTTTTAGGGTTGCTGGCGACCAGGTTGAGCGCAGCAAAACTCAGAAACAATCCCACCCAAATCGCGGTAAGGGTGTCTCTGAAGGTTCCTCTAGGGTTGCGCCGCCAGCAGCTTAGGTAGGCAACGATCGCCAGCCATGCGCCGCCATCTTCATTTGAGGCGATGGTGTAGACGGGTAGCGATCGGGCGCGTCCGTCGTAGTAGGAGCCTTGAACAATTGGGGCACGTCCCACGCTGGATACCCCGCGATTGTAGGGAGCAAGCCCCCCGGTGACGGCTCCATCTACTTCTACGGTCACTCCGGGGTAGTGTGCCCCGCTTTG
>DATNQR010000584.1:0-2729 GCA_036703905.1 Thermosynechococcaceae cyanobacterium | reverse complement strand
ATAAATGGGCAGTCGTTCAAGATGCTGCACGTTGCCTGATCTCTGCCTACCATCCAGATTGTGAGCCTTGTCAAAATTACTGTTTTCAACAAATTCCAAATCTGTCAAGTCAGCCTATTGTTGCAATAACTGTTCGGCAAGTCCTGAAAGCTCTAGAGGATGGTGTTCCCGATCAACCCTATATTCATCAACTACTGCCCTTTGTGCGTAGCTTTTTAACAGCACATCAAGATCATTTTCTATTTCTCAGTTGCGACCTTGGTGCTCGTCCTTGGCACTTTGGTGAACCCCAATGGCATCAATGGAGGGAGATTCAAGCTGCCTTTAAATTTGAGGGTCAATTTTTACCCAGGAACTTAGTGCAAGACTTTGGTTTTCAACGCTGGGAAGAAGTAGTGGAGTATTATTCTAAACATGAGTCCTGGTTTCTGCATGTTCAAATGCGAGATGAGCGAGAGGCATTACGACAAGCGTTTGAACAAGTGGCGATCGCTGTATAACAATTGTGTTGGAGCGGATTGGCGAAGTGGTTAGTATGATCTCTAAAGTTTTAGTAACCGCTCAACACAACCGTTAATCATTCAATAAAACTTAGATGCGTTTGCCTTGATGGGGAGAAGCACGATCGGTGCGAATTTTGTTCCTGTCCCCCTCACCCGATATCATCCTCCAAAAGCGATCGCAGGGCTGCTTGCATTTCTGCGGGGGTGGTGGTTGTGGTGCCGAACTGCCGCACCACAATGCTAGCGGCCAGGTTGCCTAGCACCGCCGCCTCCCAGAAAGACGCGCCCAAAGTTAAACCCAGAGTCAGGGCAGCGACCACCGTATCGCCTGCCCCAGTCACATCAAAAACCTCGGTGCGGTTGAACGGAGGAATGGACTGGGGCGGAAGTGCACGATCGAACAAGCTCATGCCTTCCTCGCCACGGGTGATCAGGACTTGCTGGGCTTGGGTGAGGTGCAGCCAGTCTTGCCCAGCCCGCAGCAACAGCGCCTCATCTGCTCCTTCGCCCGATGGCTGGGCAACAGAATAACCGACGGCCTGCTCGGCTTCGGGCAGGTTGGGAGTGAAGACTGTCGCGCCTCTGTAGCGGTGGGGAAGCTTTTGCGTGTCCACAATGCTGAGGCGATGGGCCAGGGCAGCACGAATCACAGGCTCACTTAAGGTTCCGTCGCCGTAGTCAGAGCAAACCACGGCATCAGCGATCGCTCCTTGCTGCTGAATGTAGTCCGCCAGTTGGTGTTGCAGTTCGAGGCGAGGCAACTCGTCGGATTTGCGATCGACCCGGACGATCTGCTGCGTTACAGACTGGCGGGCATGACCAGAGATTCTGGTTTTGGTTACGGTAGGGCGATCGCCATCCACCAAAATTCCAGCCGTATCAATGCCTTCAGCCTCAAAAATCCGCCGCAGCGATCGCCCCTGTTCGTCGTCGCCCACAATGCCGACCGCGCAGACTTTTGCGCCCAGCTTGGCCAAATTGAGGACTGCGTTTGCGCCGCCGCCGGGAACTTGCCGGGTTTCTGCGTGGCGCAGAATCAGCACGGGAGCCTCACGGGACAGCCGCTCCACCTGACCTGTGAGAAATTCATCTAGCTCCAAATCTCCCACCACCAGAACCCGCGATCGTCCAAATTGCTCAATCAGATCCAGCAGACGATCGGCAGAAGCGGCAAGGCGATCGGAAAAGACAGAATCAATCATCAACGGCGAAGCTCGATCGTGGATCAAGAGCCACAATTTGCGGGGTCGAATTCAATAGTTTGTAATACTCCTCTATACTGACCCCTTCTATTAGGCTTATATTCGTCACTCGCTTGAACCTTTATCTGCTCCGAAACGTAGAAAATTGCAGCCTGATCTAGCCCCTCGTAACCCGAAGAAATAAATACTTGAGGCTCCTCCGCAGGCTGTCCCTGCGGGGTAATGATCGCTGTTACACCCATCTTTATCTTCTTTTGCTCCGCTTTAGGAATATTGCTACAGGCTTCAGCAGTGTAGGCAATTGACTGACTTCGGGGAAGGGCAATATCTTGTTCCCGATTATTCTGAGCAATCCTGTCAAGGTTAGCTTGAAGATCGCTGGTTCCCTTGCGCAGTTGACCTATCTGTCCTGGCTCGTCCTGTAGAGCAACATTGTTTGGGTTAAAGCGGTAGGGTTTCCGTCTATTTTCCTCAGCCGCCTGTTCTGCTGCAATTTTAGCTCTGCGATCTTCCTCTATAGCTCTGGCTCTGCGATCTTCCTCTGTAGCCCTAGCTCTGCGATCCTCCTCTGTAGCCCTAGCTCTGCGATCCTCCTCTGCAACTCTACGATCTGATTCCGCCTGCTTTGCAGCGTCAGAGGGTGAATCGGACGGAAGCGACGGTGGATCGGGGGGAATCGGGTACGGCGAGGAGTCAAAGGGAATTGGGTAGAGCGGCGAGGTGTTGGAGGGAATCGGGAAGCTAGGAGGCAGACTGGACAGATCCGGGGGCGGAAGCGGATTGGTCGATCGCAATGGCGGGATAGTTTCAGGCAAGCGTAACCGCTCGGCCGGCGAAAGCTCCACCACCCTCACTTGGCTTCGTCCAACAGGTCTTTCTGGTTGAGAAGGCAACAACGGCAGCGTTGCCCACGCCAGCCCATGCACTCCGATCGAGGCCAGCACCGAGATCGTGCTAGGTTGCCGCAGTAGCCACTGCACTCGTTCCGGGGTGATTTGGCTGAAGAAGTTGAATCGATTGGAAA
>DATNQR010000583.1:0-1805 GCA_036703905.1 Thermosynechococcaceae cyanobacterium | reverse complement strand
AGAAACAGGGGGATTTCGATACAAGATTGATGCACAGATTAATCCACAGGCTGACAGGTGACGACTCTTTTGAAGCACTTATCAAGCAGGTTGAGTGCAGCGCGAGTTTTGTGGTTTTCAATTAGAGTGGTTGTTGAAGTTAGAGAGGGAACTAGATGCACTTTTAGGGGATTTTGGTGCAAATATGATGATAGGAATCAGCAGATTAGATTCTCTCCTCAGTTGGACAACTTCTGCTTGTTTTCGCATTATTTTGAGAGCAAGCTGTGTCGGTATCGGGTATGGCAAAGAAAGCGGGAAAACGACGACCCACGATCGAGATCTACTGCGAGTCCGAGGAGCAAAAGCAGCAGATCAATGCACTGGCAGCAGAGCGGGGACTCTCCACCAGCAAGTTTTTGATCGGGCTGACCTTCTCCAACGGGCGCGATGTGGGAGCAAGACGACGCACCGAGGGGGCGCTGGTCAACGCCCAGTTGTATGGGCGGATTGGAGAGATATCCGATCAACTCCAGGATCACGCTGACTGGCAGCCTCAAGAGAAGGCAGAACTGATTGCGCTAATGCGAGAAACCCAACGCCTAATCGCCCTGCATCGGTTCGCAGCCACTTCGGAGAGTGCCTGATGGTCAATATTAATTTCACGCTCGGAATGGAACCGTTGGGCTTAACTCAATATCTGCTCAACCCGGATAAGCAGAAAGACTCGGCACAAGCAATCATCTCGACCAACATGGGCGGGCGCGATGCCTATGAGTTAGCCGAGGAGTTCCGCTTTATGCACGATCTCAGACCCAACGTGAAGTATTCGGTGCGCCATTTCTCTTTGAGCTTTGCCCCAAACGAACAGGTGGGAGATGAGCAGTTTCGCGCCACAGTCCGACGTTTGCTCGAACTTACGGGACATCAGAAGTGCCCCTATTTTGCGGTGCGCCATTACGACCAAGAACACAAGCACAAGGTCGAACATGGTCATGTGGCGGTGGGGACGATCGGCTTCAATGGGCGGCGTGTCTCAGACTCCAATATCCTCCGCCGCCTCAAGCAAAAAGACCTTGATTTAGGACAGTCGATCGAACGTCAACTTGAAATTGGCTTGGGGCTAGTTCCAGCCAAGGTGCGACCAGAAGCAGAGCGGCGCAATGTCTCAACCGGGGAGTATCGCTTCAGGGAACGCACAGAGGCAACGTTGCCGAAGGAGAAGCTCTGGGACGCAATCGACTCTGCGGCTTCCGATCAGCCCACCATGCCCGAACTGGTGACACGGCTCAAGGCAGCGGGAGTGGAGGTACAGTTCCATGAGATCGACCAAAAGCACAAGCGCAAGGGGATCAGCTTTGCGATCGACGGCTCCAAGTTCCAGGGGGGCAAGCTGGGCAAGGCATACTCACTGGGAGGGCTAAAGGAGCATCTCAAGGTGGACTACGAAGCAGAGCGGGATGACGAGCGCCTGAGAGAACTGAACGGGGTAAGTGCTGAAGAGTGCAGATCTCGCTTGGCAAATACCTCCCCACAGGAAGCTGCCTCGGAGTCGCCAGAAGTTCAGGAGCAACAACCCCAACGCTTCAGACGGGGTGAGGTGATCTTAGAAGCGACTGAGAGCGGCTACCAGGGGTACGGGCTGACGGAGGCAGATGGGGAGGCAGTGGAGCGGCACGACCGATTGTCGATCCAGCAAGCCCACGAGCGAGAATTGCAACGGCAAGCTCAGGAGCGGGAATTGCAGCAGCAGGCAGAACGCCACAAGCAGGCTGAAGATCTAGAAACCAGGCAGACTGAATCCTCAACTTCAGCACCCACTACAC
>DATNQR010000582.1:0-3132 GCA_036703905.1 Thermosynechococcaceae cyanobacterium | reverse complement strand
TAGGGCGCAATCACCTCTATGTGCAGTTTAGCCTGTTCGTCCTGGGGTTGGGACTTCGGATTCTATTCGTCAACGGCCACCGTGCCTCGCTGGGTTTTTTCCTCATCTTCACAATCGCCTGCGCCATTCTCGTTGGCTACCTTTACGCCGGAAAAAGCTGGTGTCAATACTTCTGCCCAATGGCTCCAGTGCAGATGGTTTACACAGGGCCGCGATCACTCTTGGGCAGCCAAGCCCATTTGCAAGAGCGAGGCACAATCACTCAGTCTACTTGCCGAGTTGTGGATGCGAGTGGAGTAGAACGAAGCAACTGTGTCGGCTGCAAGAGCAATTGTATCGACATTGATGCTGAGCAGTCCTACTGGCAAGAACTCAAAAAACCTGGGCGGCGGTTGATACAGTACGGCTACTTGGGCATGGTCATTGCCTTCTACTTCTACTATTACCTCTACTCTGGCAACTGGGATTATTACTTCAGTGGAGCCTGGACACATGAAGAAGACTTACTCACCAAGCTGTTTCATCCAGGTTTCTACATCAACGGGCACGCCATCCACATTCCAAAACTCGTAGCCGTCTACTTGACCTATTTCGTGTTTACGGCTGCAACGTTTTGGTTGGGCTTAATCGTTGAAAAGCTCTATCACCGTTGCACCGTTTGGCACGGCTACCCCGCAACGGCTGAGCAAACTCAGCACGCGACCTCCACGCTATTCTCCCTAGTGTCGTTCTGGACATTTTTCAGCTACGGCGCACGCCCGTCGCTCAATCGGCTCCCCTCCTCTCTAGTGCTGGGGTTCAATGCCCTCGTTGTGATAGTCGGCGCAATCTGGATTTATCGCACTTGGCAACGCACTCGTACCCAGTATGAACGCGAAAGAGTCTCCCGCAGTTTGCGGCGGCAGCTTGTTGCGCTCAATCTCGATCCGCAAACCTTTCGTCAGCCACTTGACGAGATGACACCGGACGAGGTGTATGTGCTGGTCAAAATTTTGCCTAACTTCACCCATCAACTCCGCCTTCAAGCTTACACCGCCATTGTGGGCGACTTGATTGAGGAAGGCCTTCTTAGCCCTGACCAAAGCTTTGAGGCTCTGCGCGAACTGCGAAGCAATCTGCAACTTCGCAATCAGGACTATACCGCAGCGATTCAAACTCTGGCGAACACTCGCCCCGAACTGTTCGAGACGCCAAAGCCGAAAGTTGACCTGAGTGCCACGACGATCGCTCGTCCCATTCCGCAGCGCAACCAGGCAACCGCAACTGTTCCCATCACGAATAGGCGATCGCGCTACCCTGACGAGCGCACAGGCACATCCGGCCAGAGAACACCACAATCTCCGCACAACGAGCGCACCACACCGTTGAGGTCTCGCAATTCTCAACACCGTTAAGTCCCTTCTCATTCAACAGAGCGCAACTATGATTAAGCTCAAAGCTGCCAACGTGAAAGCAGGAGTCCTCAACCACGTCACGCTGATCCCAAATCCAATTGCATCCGATCAAATCGAGTGGCAGGTTGGGCGCAGCGAAGGACAGGACCTGCATCTGCCCTATCCCGAAGTCAGCCGCAATCACGCCAAAATCCAATGGAAACGAAGCGGATACTACTTCATCGACTTGGGCAGCACACAGGGTTCTTGGCTCAATGGAGAAAAGCTAGAACCTAGAGAGGAGTACCCGCTGCAAACTGGGGACGAAGTTCGCCTTGCAGAAATAGATAGCACCATCTTGTACTTTGATGAACTCCTGCCTTTGTCGAAAGCGGTTCCGGTTGATCAAGGCATTCCCGTCTCCCCCGACCTCGCTTACTGGACACAGGAAGATTTGCTAGTCGAGTGCTACCGCATCGATATCGAAACACCTGATGCAAAAACCTTCTGGTTTCGCGGAGCAGAGAGCGAGGTCAATTTTGACTATTACTGGCCGGGGCAGTTTGCAACGTTGGAGATAGAAATCGATGGGAAAACGGTACGCCACCCCTACTCAGTTTCAAGTGCGCCTATCCATGAATACTCACTGACAATCACGGTCAAGCGCGTTCCGGGTGGCTCAGTCTCAAACTGGCTCCACGATCGCTTTGCCGTAGGCGACACACTCAAGCTAGTTGGTGGCCCCAGTGGGATCTTCTCTTGCATCTCAGGGCTGTGTGTCCCAGAACTGCCGCCCAAACTGCTCTTTATCACCGCAGGCAGCGGCATCACGCCAATCATGTCGATGCTGCGCTGGCTCTACATCACCCCCTCTTTCACAGACATCGTGATGCTGCACTGCGACCCCACGCCAGAGAGCATCATCTTCTATGACGAACTGCGGGCAGTCATTGCCAAAATGCCTAACCTGCGGTTGCAGTTCACCATCACCCGCCCTGGTGAGACTCGTGCTTGGAGCGGATTAACCGGACGCATCTCGAAAGAAATGCTCAGCTTAGTTGCCCCTGATCTGACCGATCGCACCGCCTTTGTCTGTGGCCCCAACAAGTTCATGCACCACACGAAAATGCTGCTCGAAGCGCTTCAGTTTCCGATGGAGCGCTTCTACGCAGAAAGTTTTGGAGGTCGACCCCCCTCATCATCACCTCCAACACCCACGTCTGCTGCTCCTGAACCTTCCATTGAGACAGCAGCCACCACTGCCGTAACTAATAACGCTCAACCCACCACTGCACCCAGCCAGCCCCAAACCAGCAGCGCGGCTGATGCCAACACGGTCACGGTCGAGTTCTTGGATTCAAATCAAACTGTGCAGGCCAGTCCAGAATCAACACTGCTCGAAATTGCAGACCAGGCAGGCATCAATCTTGACTGGGGTTGCGGGATCGGCGGCTGCGGGCGCTGCAAAGTTGCGATTGTTCGGGGCACGGTTCAATATCGACAAGACCCAAACGCACTTAAAGAAGACGAGAAAGCGGCAAACATCACGTTGGCCTGTGTTGCTCAACCGATCGGTACGGTTGCCATCAGAGCTTAGTCCACATCACCTACTGGAGATTCATCATGGAATTTAATTCATCCAACCACCAATCTGACTCTGAGCAAACCCAAGCTGACAGCAGCTTGTTCAGCAGCAATCATGCAAGTTTCGGCACGATTCAAAGGCTACCATGCCGAAACTTGCATGATTGCTCAAGCT
>DATNQR010000581.1:0-2353 GCA_036703905.1 Thermosynechococcaceae cyanobacterium | reverse complement strand
TGTTGATGCTCGCCTCAGTGGCCGAACCCAGCAGCACAAACTGAGCGTCGCAGTGCAGGGCGTAGTAAATGGCGTGGTGGACAAGGTGAACGCCTTTCTGCTCATCCAGCCGGCCGATGAAGGCGATCAAAGGTTTGTCGGCATCCTGGAGCAACAGCCGTTCTCGCAAAGCTCTTTTGCTTTTCGCTTTACCGCCTAGGTCGTCAGGGCTGAAGGGCTGGGGAATGTAGCGATCGGTTTCTGGACTCCAAACCTCATAGTCAATTCCATTCAAGATGCCACCAAATTTGCCCTGCGCTAGGTGCAGCGTGTGGCCCAGACCATAGCCAATCTCACTGCATCGGGCTTCCCAAGCATGGTTGGGCGAAACCGTGGTGACGAAGTTGGAGTAGACGATGCCGCCCTTCATCAGGTTGAGCGCAAAGGGATTGAAGTTGTCTTGCAGACGATCGTAGTGGAAATAATACTCCTCCCGATTCAGCCCGGTTGCCCACAGCAGATTTGCTCCAGCAACGCCTTGGTGCTTGAAGTTGTGGATGGTGTAGCACACGCGCTGATGCTCCATGCCGCCGTACTGATAAATCTCGAACAGCAACACGGGCACGAGGCCAGTTTGCCAGTCGTGGCAGTGGAGTACATCCGGGCGCTTGTTGCTCCGCAGCAGAAATTCCAGGGCCGCCTTGCTGAAAAAAGCAAACCGCATCACGTCGTCATCGCAGCCATAGTAGCAGTGACGATCGAAAAAGAAATCGTTCGAGTGCGGCTCGATGAAAAAGCAGAGCCGCCCATGCACCCAGCCGCAAAATACTGTGCAGTGAACCGCGCCGCCAAACCAGGGAACCATCAGGTCGTTGTAAGCTTCGTGCAGTCCCCAAATATGGTCGTAGCGCATGCAGTCGTACTTGGGCAGAATCAGTTCAACGGTGTGCCCTCGCGTTTCCAGTTCGCGGCTGAGGCCATAGACCACATCCCCCAAGCCGCCAGCTTTGATTACTGGGGCACATTCCGAAGCAATCTGCACAATGTACATTGTTATCCTCACTGATGTTTGATGCGTTCTCCAGCTTGTGAGGCTGGGAGAAGGCTCGACTCGTTGAGCTAATTTCTGCTATCGCTGGGTTTCAACGATCGCCCTAATAGGTTAGAGCAACCCGGCAAATTATCTATTCTGGAGGCATTTTTGTAAAGAAGAGTGAACTATCAGTCAGGGCTTGTTGCTCCAAGAAAGAACTTTGAAGGCTGTACCTATAGATATTCCTAGAAGCTTCGAGGCTCCTTAGCATCGTCCGAAAGCCTTACAGCACCCTCGATCGTTGGGTCAAGAATTTCCAGACTCCGGCAAATTAGTGCTAATGTACTAAATTGTTTCAGATTGACAACTGCCCCCCTTTGTTCTGTACACTGCCTTTCAAGCGTAGGAAGCTTTCATGAGCATTGAGCAGACAACCCAACTGATTCAACTCATTCTCAATTCGACCCTGCTGATTGTGGGTTGTGCTCTGATGTCCAATCGCCTAGGAGAGCGGCATAGCACGATCGTCGCTGACCTCCAGACTCTTCTGCACCAATACGCAGAACTGCGGGCCCTACCCCAAAAGTATCCTCCCTCCGAGCATCAGTTGATCCTAGCGAAGAAGCAACTGCGCCAGCTTCAAGGCCGCTACGTCCTGACCCATTCCAGTTTGCTGGCGGGTCACGCGGCACTGCTGTTGGCGATCGGCAGTGGGTTTTTGTTGGCTCTGCGGGCGGTGCTGATGTGGGATTGGTTGATTTCGGTTGCCTGTGGGCTATTTGTTGTGGGCCTGGCGGCCCTACTGTTGGGAACTGGGCTGACGCTGCTCGACATGAATGCAGCCGATCGGGCCCTCTGGGAAGAAGTGCGAGGAGTTCTCAACCTGGGTCGAGCTGAGGAAACGCTCAAATCTAGCTCCACGCGCCCCAGATTTGGTCGATCGCGTCGGGCAGCAAGGGAAAAACCACCCCTGACAAGAGTTGGCTGAGGCTGACAATCAACTCATCGGGCCTTCAAATCCAGGTTCAGCCCAAAGCTGTTTCGTACTGTTGCGTTTCTTGCGGAGACGATCGTGTTTCCTCCGCTTCGCCGTGCAGTAGACCATTCAGCAGCGAAGCCGGACGCTGACCGTGAGGCCAGGCAAAAGCATGACGGAATGCCGCATCCTGACAAGCTTGCAGTTCCTCAAACCCAATGATGTCATGGGTCAACAGGCTTTCATACTCAAACGGAAGGCGAACGTTGTGCAGTCCAGCGTTATCGGTGCAAATAGCGATGTCCACCCCAGCATCAAAGCACCGATCGAACACAACTTTTAGCTGCGTCATCTCCTCCAGGGTT
>DATNQR010000580.1:0-4319 GCA_036703905.1 Thermosynechococcaceae cyanobacterium | reverse complement strand
TTTGGCGGATGCTCACTTGAGTATTCCTCTGGCCGAACAACTTTACCCGATTTTGGAATCGAAATCCTTGACCGAGGATCAGGTGACAAAAGTACTGCAAAGCATTCCAGTGAAATTGGGCGGCAAGCGGGAAGTTCCTCTATCTGATTTGCTGCCTACTCAAGCTCAGGTGAACTTGATCGACTTGTTGGAAGAGTTTCAGCGTGACCTTTAACTGATTTTTCTGAGATCTTTAGCTTCAAGACACATTAGCTTCAAAACACAGATGATGGTTGCTGCTAAAGTCGATTACATTTCTCCAGAAGAATACCTGGCTCTGGAGGAGAAAAGTCCCGTCAAGCACGAATACATCGACGGGCAAATCTATGCGATGTCGGGCACAACTGACCCGCACAACACGATCGCTGGAAATTTATTCAGCTTGCTAAAAAATCATGTCCGTGGAAAAGGTTGTCGCGTATTTTTCACGGACGTGAAAGCAAGAATCGAATCGCGGAACCTATACTACTACCCTGACGTGATGGTGACGTGCGATCCACGCGATCGCGAACTCCCCCTGTTCAAGCGTCATCCCTGCCTGGTTGTGGAGGTGCTTTCAGACAGTACGGAGGCATTTGACAGAGGCGACAAATTTGCGGATTATCGCCAGCTAGAAAGCCTGCAAGAATACGTGCTGATCAACCAAAAGCGTCAGCAGGTTGAGTGCTTCCGCCGCAATGCTGAGGGGCTGTGGGTACTGCACGCCTTTGAGGGCGGGGACGCGGTTGATTTTGCCAGTGTGAACTTTCGGATCGAGGTGGCGGAACTGTACGAAGACGTTGACCTGAGCAACCCGTCGAACTCATTCGATCGCTCGATCGCCCCCGCCGCATAGTTCCGTAGGCGTGGTCAGATAGCTTAACCTGCATTAACTCACAACTTGAAGGACTACTCTACGAGTACCCAACTGCTTGGGTCTGTGCTATGACAGCGTTAGCTAGAGCAGTGGAAATCCCATGACCTCAATCTTCAAACGGGTTTTGAGCGGGCAAGTGCTATGAACATTACAAAAATTGTGAAGATTCAGTCGATCGGTGTCTTGCTGCTGGGATTGATGAGTTGCAGTAATTCCCCTGCCGTCAGCACAAGGCCAGCGGAACCCCAGCCCATATCTTCCAGCGCTAGCCCCGCTAGCCCCAGTCCCAGTTCCAGCATCAGCCCTGCCAGCCGTAACACTTTCTCTATTGCTGACCTTCAGAAAGCGCCGAGACAGTCCACAGTCACCCTGCGGGGTAAAGTGGTGCAGCAGGTAGCGATCGTCAATGGCACAGTTTACGAACTGCAAGACTCAACGGGCAGCGTCTGGGTTCTCTCGCAGCAGCCAGTAGCCATCGGGGAAGAAGTCACCCTGAGCGGTGTGTTGCGCTACCAGAGCATCTCGCTTAACGGTAAAGAGCAAGGTAGCCTCTACATTGAGCAGATTCAGCCAGCGAAGGGGTGAGATGGAGCGATGGGGAATCTGAAGCGGCATGAAGTAGCGATCGCCATCTTGTACCGGGGGAACAAGTTCTTGATGCAGCTACGGGATGACGTTCCGGGCATTCTCTATCCTGGTCACTGGGCTTTGTTTGGTGGTCATATTGAGCCAGGAGAACATCCCGATGCAGCGGTGCGGCGGGAGTTGCTGGAGGAAATTAGCTACAGTCCTCCGGTGCTCACCAAGTTTTGCTGCGAAGAAGGGGAAATTGCCACACGCCATGTTTACTACGGGCGACTGGAGGTGGAACTGGTTGCGCTGGTGCTGGGAGAGGGCTGGGATATGGCGCTGGTGACTCCTGAAGAGATCCGACGCGGCGATCGTTACTCCAGCCAGGCCAACCAAGTGCGGCCGATGGGCCCTCCACACCAACGGTTGCTGTTGCAGTTTCTTGAGGAGCAATCGCGCCTGGATGCCGATGTTTGAGGAACCTAGCCCTTGAAATAGCCCTTAAAATTAAGACTGAGTTTTCTGCTTGAACAAAATGGCTGCTCTGCAAACGATCGTCGTCCCGCCCAAGTCGAACCAGCCGCCTAAAGGAATTATTGTGATTCTGCATGGTTGGGGCGCAAAGGCTCAGGATGTCTTGACGCTTTCGCAATTCATTGATCTGCCCGACTTCCAGTTTGTTTTCCCCGATGCACCTCTTCCCCATCCCTACTCTGTGGGCGGCCGGATGTGGTATGACTTCCCCAATAATTTCAGCTTTCAGAGTAAGCCAGAGTTTCGCGATCGGGCGGACGTTTCCACCAGTCGCCAGCTTCTGCTGGATCTAATCAAATCTCAGTCTGAGCAAACTGGGCTTCCCCTGTCTCACATTGTTTTGGGCGGCTTCTCTCAGGGGGGAGCCATGACTTTGGATGTGGGCTTTGGGCTGCCGCTGGCGGGGCTGGTTGTCCTGAGTGGCTACCTGCACGCTCCTCTGAAGCCGTCACAGGTGTCCTCTTCCCCTGCCCTTGTGGTGCATGGCACACAAGATTCTGTGGTTCCTTTGGCAGCGGCTCACCAAGTGCGCGATTGCTTACAGGGGTTGGGTGTGGACTTGACTTATCGGGAGTACAACATGGGGCACGAAATTCAGCCGATCGTGCTGACGCAGGTTCAGAACTTCGTGAATCAGTTGTTTGCTCACAAATCGTAAGGACGATCGAGTTCGCCGGAGCCTTCAGCTATTTTGCGGCAGCTGTTCCAATTGCCTTAAATCTGCGGGGGTGTTGCAGTTAAACAGGAGGGAACGATCGCTGACCTGCAATTCTCCCACGGTTTCTCCTGCCAACCAGCCCTGGAAGGAGCGATCGCCCTGCACGATTGCCCTTTGCAGACTGGGTAGACAACTCGTTCGGTAGAAGCCACACAGAGGCTCCCAACCGCGATCACCCTTCGGCAGCAAGGCCGTTTCAGTGGCGGCGGGGAGTCGATCGATCCAGGAAAGTAAAACTTCGGGCTGTAACCGGGGCAAATCGCAGGCTAGCAGCAACACCCAGACGGATTGAACTTGAGTGAGGGCGTGGGCAAAGCCCACAAGTGGGCCAGGGGGACGATCGGGCTGCGGTTCCTGGATCAGCTTGCATTGGGATGGGACGATCGTGGTGTAGTGCTCCGGCCAGGCAGTCACGACATACACTGCATCGGTGCAGTGCAGCGCAACTTCGCACACGCGTCGCAGTAAAGGAACACCGTGTATGGAAATCAGCGCTTTGTCTTGCCCCATGCGAGAGCTTTGACCACCTGCCAGAACGATCGCGGTGAGGAGAGGTTTTGAGTTTTGATCGTGCTTTGTTGCTGGTTCACTCACTTCATTCTTCTAAAGAATAGGTTTGAGTTCTGCGATCGGGTGATCTTCCAAGGTGATTACAAAACTGACCCCTGCTTCCACTTGGCGCAAGTACTTTAAGGGGTCACGCTGAATTTTATTGTCGTTACCCTTAATGTTTCTCATCCAGTAGTGATCAGGCGACTTGCAAAACGTTAGGTTCGGGGAGCGACTCACCTTCCGCTTCCCAAGCTTCTAAGTACATTTCGATCACTTCTTCGCCATTGTGAATTGCTTCCTCGCGGGTTTTGCCGTGAGTACAGGGCATGATAACGCGCTTAGAGAACTCTGGAATTGTGACTAAGAAAAGCTGGTCTTCGTCTGACCATTGAACCATCATGCTGTATCGATTCATGAGTTCTGATCTCCTTCTAGTTTTTCAACATAGAAATGCTCTATTCAAAACTCGAACGAGAAAAATAGGTGAAAAACTAGGGCTGGCGGCTGATAATTTCTCTAGTAATTTTAATCAGTCCGCCTAAGTTCTTTTCCATCTCTTCTCTTGTTGATTGAATTCTTGTTGATTGAATCATAGTGTTAGGTGGAGCGTGACCGACTTGATTACGGAGATTTGTATAGATTGTTTCCGGTATACATGACTTTCTTGGACAAAAGGGATTGAAAGTTAGCACTTGAGGTTCTATAGAAAGAACAAATTTATCAACGTCCTCTTGCCTCTCTCTATTGCCCGTCTTACAAAGATTTAACACAACAAGATACAAGACCATAAATTTTGCAATAGGATCTGTTAGCCCAAGAGCGGAATAGAAGAGGTCATAGTATGGAAAGCTATTATGATTATTCTTCTCCAGAAATCCTTTCAGGTCTTTAATTTGTTCTTCACCTAGTATTTTCCATGATTCAAGGCTCGCGTAACTCGAATCTCTTGATACACACCACGCAATACTCCTAGTGTTGCCATCAGGAAGAGTTTCCTCTTCGCTCAAACTACTTGAGACGTATCGAAATTCTTTCTGAAATACACCAAAC
>DATNQR010000579.1:0-5712 GCA_036703905.1 Thermosynechococcaceae cyanobacterium | reverse complement strand
TCCTCGCTGCCACCCCATTTGAGGAAGACTTGCACATCGTCGCCCACTCTCTGGGCAGCATCATCCTGTGGGATATCCTGTTCTCGGAAGCCTTTGATGTCAGCGATCCTGCCTTCTATGTCCGCCATGCCATCAAAGGTTTGAGTGAGCGCAGTGAGGGGCGCAAAGTGAAGCTACGAAGCATCACAACTTTGGGATCACCATTGTTGTTTTTTAATCGATTGTTGAAGGTTGATGTGGTGCGGCTGCGGCAGTTTGCCGATCGCTACACAGGTACTCCTCTACGCTGGCTCAACGTGATCAACGCCTCAGACATCTTCGCCTACCCGCTTCGTGCCAGCCTGGAGCTTGAAGCTTCAACGCTCTACTTCCGCGACCACTACTTGGGAGAACGCAATTTCCTCAAGAAGAACATTGGTGATGTGGCGATGGCGCTGGGTCTTATGACTGACCACAGCCGCTACTGGAGCAGCGATCGCGTAGGCGGACTGGTGACGGCAAACCTGCTGGGAGAACTGGAAACCCTGGAGCAGACCAGCCGAATTTTGGAGTTTGGGGAGTTTGATGAGTAGAGCTTGGGGAATTCGGGGAATTTGGCTGGCTTTGGCTCTGGTTTTAGTTCTGCTTTGGAGCACTCCGACCGCGTGGGCATCGATTCACACCTATCCCGAAGGGGCAGAGCAGGTAATGTACCGATCGCTGCAAACTCTGCGCGATCGTCGAGATCAGGCATGGCAGGTGGTTTTGTTCAAGCGGGTGCAGTCGGGTCAGGTCGTTGATCTGCATTTACGTCTGGTGGGCTTTCCTGGAGTAGCGGAACTGAAGCATCCCCACACCTTGAGAATTACCACGGGAACTGAGCAGGTGTGGGAAGTGGCAGAGGCCAGCACGGAAGGGTCGATCGCGCCCAATGTAGGAGAGTACGACCTGCGGGAAGTCCTGCTGCAACTCAACTCCAATACGCCGCTCAGGTTGCAGCTTCCAACGAACGGGCAAGCTGAAGAATTGCTCGTGCCGCCATTTGTGGTGCAGGAGTGGCGGAGGGTGCTGGATTTGCTGCCGCTTTCTGTAGGGTAGGTCTTCGGATAGGTTTTAGGTTTCATGGCTGTAGGCAGCTTGCTTAGGACAATGCTGTAGCCCGATTCAGCGTCTTCGAGCACCGTTTTGAGCCAAAATTCGGTGTATGATACGCTGTCGCAAGCCGGAGTGAGGGAACACCATGTACATCGAGGAAATCACCGCCAGCGAAGTTCTAGACTCGCGGGGCAACCCCACTGTTGAAGCCACAGTGCTGCTGGAAGACGGCACGATCGGCTCAGCAATTGTTCCTTCGGGCGCTTCCACTGGCGAAAAAGAAGCCGTGGAGCTACGGGATGGCGATAAAAATCGCTATAACGGCAAAGGTGTGCTGGATGCAGTCAGGAATGCCAATGAGAAGATTGTCCCAGCGCTAATTGGGCTGGATGCAACTCAACAACGGGCGATCGACCAGACCATGATCGAACTAGACGGCACACCCAACAAAGCAAATCTGGGCGCAAACGCAATTCTGGCTGTGTCAATGGCCGTGGCCCGCGCTGCTGCAAATTATCTCCAGCTGCCGCTTTACCGCTATATCGGCGGCTCCAACGCTTCTCTGCTGCCCGTCCCTTGCATGAACGTGATTAACGGTGGTGCTCATGCCCAAAATACTGTGGACTTTCAGGAGTTCATGATTGCGCCTCACAACGCGCCCAACTTCACCGAGGCGATCCGCATGGGCATGGAAACCTTTCACGCCCTCAAGTCCACGCTGCACAAAAAAGGCTACAGCACGGGGGTTGGGGATGAAGGAGGCTTCTCACCGGATTTGAAGTCCAACGTGGAGGCGATCGACGTGATCCTAGAAGCCATCACCGCCGCCGGATATAAACCCGGTGAGGACATTTCCATCTGTCTTGACCCTGCCACCAGTGAATTGTGGAGAGACGGCAAGTATGTGTTCTACAAATCTGACCAATCCACCAAGACTTCTGAAGAGATGGTGCAGCTTTGGGAATCCTGGGCAAAGCAGTATCCGATCGTTTCCCTGGAAGACGGCATGGGCGAGAACGATTGGGAAGGCTGGAAGCTGCTAACCGACACGATCGGCTCCTATGTAGAACTGGTGGGCGACGATCTGTTCTGCACCAACTCCCAGATCCTCAAGCAGGGGATCAAAGCAGGCGTAGGAAACTCAGTGTTGATCAAAGTCAACCAGATCGGCACGCTGACCGAAACTCTAGACACGATCGAACTGGCCCGCACTCACAACTATAAATACTTCGTCTCCCACCGATCGGGCGAATCCGAGGACACGACGATCGCGGATCTGGCGGTAGCGACAGGTTCCGGGCAGATCAAGACGGGTTCGGGCTGTCGGGGCGAACGAGTCGCCAAGTTCAACCAACTCCTCCGCATCGAACGACAACTCGGCAAAGCCGCCACCTTTGCAGGCAAGGCAGCTTTCTCGAATCACCTGTAGCAATCAAAATTCCCATCACTCCGCTTTTGCAAGGATGCAAGGCGGGGTGATTTGCTATGGCACTGGTGGAAGTCGATCGCAAACTATGGCAGAATCGCAGGCTAGAGGCAAGACCCTCCTCCTCCAAGTCTGATTTACCGAACACATTTAATGAAGCTATCTCTAAGTCAGTTTCTTCAGTCACCCCATAAGGCTTTCGCAGGGGTAGCGATCGTCTTTGGTCTGCTGTATTTGTTGGTGATGCCTCCCTTCCAGGTTCCCGATGAGAATATGCACTTTTGGCGTTCCTACCAAGTGTCTGAAGGACACTTGGTACCAGAGATTCAAGGAAGAGCGGTAGGCGGTATGATCCCGCTTAGCCTGGGCAAAGTAGTCGAGATCTGGGGCTACCTTCCCTTTAAGCCCGATGTAGATTTGAAGTGGAGTTCCCATCAAGAATCCTTCAGCATTCCGCTCGAGCGACAGGTACAAGTTTTCGCAGGCTTTCCCAATACTGCGGTTTACAGTCCAGTGCCTTACGTGCCTCAGGCGATCGGGATTCAGTTCGGTAAATTGCTCAATCTAGCACCGATCGTGCTGAGTTATTTAGGGCGTTTCTCTAACATGATGGTGGCGATCGTCCTGACTTTCTTGGCTCTCAAAATTGTCCCTTTTTACAAGTGGATATTCTTCTTGTTGTCCCTGACCCCAATGGCGATTTCGCAGAGATCGTCTCTGTCGGCAGATGCTTTGACTAACGCGATCGCCTTTTTGCTGAGCGCGATCGTGCTGAATTTAACTTTTAACCCAGAGAAGGAGAAAGTTGAGTTCCGCGATGCGGTGATTCTGGGTGTTCTGAGTAGCTTATTGTCCCTCTGCAAACTCTCCTATTGCGTCCTACCCTTGATTTGCTTTTTGATCCCTCAGAGGAAGTTTGAAGATCGTAAAAGCTACTGGTTGGTCTGTTCGATTATTTGTTTATCAAGCGTTGTTTTTTGTGCTGCCTGGACTTGGACAACAAAGGATATTAGCGCTAACTTTCCCTATCCTTTGCCGACGATCGCGCCCAAAGCTCAACTGCAATACCTGCTAAGTCATCCTTTCAGAATTCCCAGCATTGCCTGGAATCAGTTCAATCGAATCGATGAATACGCCGAACAGTTTATTGGAGTTCTAGGCTGGCTGGACACTCCTATTCATGGCTCTGTGCGGCTTTCCTATATCTGGGTATTGCTCATTGCTGCTTTGATCAGCAGTGAACCAGAGATATTCATGCTAGGGGGTCAACGGCTAAAGATTTTCCTGGTTGTTGCAGTTACAGTTTTCATGATTCATGCGCCGCTATACTTTGGGTGGACTGCGGTTGGCAGGGCTAAAGTAGATGGCCTTCAAGGTCGTTATTTTATTCCCACCTCTCCTCTATTTTTTCTACTGTTCTATAATCACAAATTCAAACTAGAGGCTTGTCGAAAAAACATTAGTTTATTCATCTTTTGCTACGTTCTGTTTTCATCCACCAACGCTCTCGGAACTCTGCTAGAACGCTACTACCATTTCGGAATTAGCTAAGGACTGGATGGGTTCGATCGTTTCCCTCTAGAATTTCAAAAAGTACTTTTGATTTTCACAAACTGATTCCCTATAAAACTATGGACGTTAGAGCGGCGGTGGCTTTTGAACCAGGCAAACCCCTCAGCCTGGAAACTGTGCAATTGGCAGCCCCGGAGGCGGGAGAAGTTTTAGTGGAGATCAAGGCCACAGGAATCTGCCACACCGATGCCTACACGCTGTCCGGGGACGATCCAGAGGGACTGTTTCCGGCAATCCTGGGGCACGAAGGGGCGGGGGTTGTGATGGAGGTGGGGGCAGGCGTGACGAGCGTGAAACCAGGGGATCACGTTATTCCGCTCTATACCCCAGAGTGCCGCAACTGCAAGTTCTGTCTGAGCGGTAAAACCAACCTGTGTCAGGCAATCCGATCGACTCAGGGTCGAGGCGTGATGCCCAACGGCACAAGTCGGTTTTCGATCGACGGGCAAATGCTGCACCACTATATGGGCACGTCCACTTTTGCCAACTACACGGTGTTGCCGGAGATTGCGGTAGCCAAGATCCGATCGGATGCGCCGTTCGAGAAAGTTTGTCTCATCGGCTGTGGAGTCACAACTGGCCTAGGCGCGGTGATTAATACGGCCAAGGTGGAACCCGGAGCAAACGTGGTGGTGTTTGGGTTAGGCGGCATTGGTTTGAACGTGATTCAGGCGGCTCGTATGGTGGGAGCCAGCAAAATCGTTGGTGTGGATCTGAACTCCGCCAAGCGATCGCTGGCGGAGAAGCTGGGGATGACTCACTTCGTCAATCCCAAAGAGGTTGAAGGGGATCTGGTGGCACATCTGGTGGAGCTAACCGATGGCGGCGCAGACTACAGCTTCGAGTGCATTGGCAATGTCAAGGTGATGCGTCAGGCGCTGGAGTGCTGCCACAAAGGTTGGGGCGTGAGTGTACTGATTGGCGTAGCAGGAGCGGGGCAGGAAATTAGTACCCGCCCGTTTCAACTGGTGACGGGACGAGTTTGGAAGGGCAGTGCCTTCGGCGGCGCGAAGGGGCGAACCGATGTGCCAAAAATTGTGAATTGGTACATGGAAGGCAAGATCAACATTGATGATCTGGTGACGAACATTGTGCCGATCGACCAGATTAATCAAGCCTTCGATGCCATGCATCGAGGCGAAGTGATTCGATCTGTGGTCACGTTCTAGGAAATACTGTTGCGCCAAATGACAGAAGCGGCGCGATCAAGCTCTCTAATCTAATCTTCGTCGGCACTTGTACCCAACCAAACAATGTCTGCGGGTTGTCTGCCGACGCGCGAATCTGTTGCTCTAGAAACGGCTCACATTGCTGTAGCAAGCTACGGAACTAAGGCGCACCCAGAGTATCCTAGATTGCTGTACTGTGCTAGCGTCTGTTGCGCGATCGCCTTGGCTTCTCCTTGAGCAACAAGTGCGACACAGGCTCCACCAAATCCAGCCCCGGTAAGTTTTGCGCCAAACACATTGGGTAGCGATTGAAGAATAGCAACTAGGGTATCAAGTCCGGCGATCGATACTTCGTAATCATCGCGCAGGCTGGCGTGAGAAGCGTTCATGAGTTCACCAAATTGTTCGGCGCTAATGCCATTTCGAGCAGTTAGAACGCGATCGTTTTCGGTAATGATGTGCCGGGCACGC
>DATNQR010000578.1:0-3396 GCA_036703905.1 Thermosynechococcaceae cyanobacterium | reverse complement strand
CTCCGACTTTGGCTAAATCTGCTGCCGTTGTCCACAAACCTGCTGCTGCCATCTCAGGATAAACGTGATGCTTGCCTTCAAGTGGGATACCAGAGAACAAGTGAGCCGTTGCTGCCTTTGCTGACCAATGGTTTGGGAGCGGCTGTTGGTAAGTGCTATTGGTCATCCCCAACGGGTCGAGCACCAATTCGCGCATGATTTCTGGAAAAGGTTTACCTAATACATCAACCAATACCTGTTGAGCAACGGTTGTGCCGCCACCTGAATAGCGATGATGTAATCCAGGAATGATATTCACCTCCACTTTATCGGTATTGGCAGGAGGTTCGCCATTGAGAATTTGAACCGTGGTTGGTAATGGCTCTGAGTTTCGATAGCCAGGAAAGCCATGCACAGTCAAGCCAGCAGTATGACTCAACAACTGGCGCAGAGTTATCCGGGGTTGCCAATCCTCGATTGCAGGCGCACGCCATGAGGTGAGATAGGTGTTGATATCCTCATCAAGATTAAGCCGCCCCTCTTGCACAAGACGCATAACCGCTAAAGCGAAAACAGGTTTGCTGATTGAGGCGGCTTGAAACAGCGTGTCTGGTGTGACGGCACGGGTTGTTTCAGCCTCGCACACACCAAATCCACGCGCCCATTCAATTTCAAAATCATTAATGACCGCAATGCTTATACCTGGGGTGTGGTAACGCGCCAATTGCTCATACAGATTTTTTGGTGAACCGAATTTTCCTTCTAGGGCTGTTGCTGGTAAAAGATTATTGATGAAACGCTCAATGCGTTGCTCAATAGATTGCAGCATCGGTATACTCAGCTTTAGGCTTGTCAGTGCTATCCGATTCTACTCAAACTTGATGGCTTCAATCGGGCACATTTTGCAGCAACGATGATGGCGAATTCTTTGCAGTCTTTATTTCCAGCGATCGCTCAAGCTCGCGATGAGCAAGAACTGCGGCAGCACGTCATGGTGAAAGTGCGCGAGTATTTTGCTGCCCAACGTTGTGGGCTTTTCTTCTTCGAGCAGCTTCTCTCGGCGGAAAAAAAGTTGTCAGATATTGCTCAAAGAGCTTTATCGTTAGACCACAATCCGGTCTTGCGCTACGTGGTTGAGCGTCATGCTGCTGTTCACGACGAGTTAGTATTGCCCCCTGGAGTGTGGAAGACGATTTGCCCGCGTTCTGACCACGCGCATGTCATGGCTGGACCAATTGTGACCAATGGTTGTCTAGTCGGTGGACTTGGCTTTACTCGCGATCGCGAAGCTCCTGCCTTTAATGCTCAAGATCTGGCCGATCTGAGTGCCCTTTGCCTGCATGTGTCAACAAGGCTTGCAACAATAGAGTCGCGATCGACCCGCTTCAATCCTTTGAATGGCGATCGCTTGACGCCCCGCGAAATTCAAATTGCCGAACTAGTGGCACAGGGGCTAACAAATGCTCAAATCGGTGCAACGCTTTGGATTACAGAAAACTCTGTTAAGCAAGCGTTAAAACGCATGTTTCGCAAGCTTGAGGTTTCGTCTCGTGCCCAGATGGTCGCGCAGCTTTCCTCAAACAAACTTTTCTCTCCAAGGGATAAAGCAGTCTAACCAATTTTCCCAAAGGCTTTTGGAGATGATTCAAGGAATTTGGACTCGTTTTGGCAACGTCTTGATTTCAAGTGAAGAGCCTCAATTTTGGGAAGTTTTGGAGAAAAATGGACGGATTTACGGGAAAGTTTATGATCCTGCTACCAGTCGAATCTTTTACCTAGACTCGCTTCAATCTGTGTTGGAGTGGATAGAAGAACGGCATTACCCAACGTCCCAAGCCTCTTCATTCTTCGATAGCTGAATCGATTCAGTTACTGATTGCAAACACACGCTTTGGTTCACTGACTATGAAGCCCAATCCGCCCACTCACAAAACCTCCTCACGCCGATCGCCCCACCCCAAAGCACCTGCTCCCGCTTGGATTGGGATTGCGATCGCCTTCTACGCCTTCATCACCATTGGCATTGCTGAAAGCGGACTCGGTGTGCTGCTTCCCTCAATTCTGGAGACCTTTGATCTCACCCCTGCAACCGTAACGTTTCTGTTTATCAGTCAAATCAGTGGCTACGTGCTTGCCGCTTTCAGTAGTAGCCTGATCAGTAGTCGTCTGGGACTGGCCCCCATGCTATTAGTCGCTGCCATCACCCTAACAACGGCTGTGGCAACCTATGGGTTGGCTACTGCTTGGTTCATCATGGTTGCGGTAGGAACCTTACTGGGTTTGGGTATTGGGTTGATTGATGCAGGCATTAACACCTATATGGTGAGCGATCAACAGGACGCGAAGTGGATCGGACTGTTGCACGCTTTTTATGGCATTGGGGCATTTTTGGGACCAGCGATCGCCACAACTCTGCTCATGCTAGGGTTGAACTGGCGACAGGTTTATTTTGTCATTGCCACCATTGTTGCCCTGTTGATTGGGGGAGTCGCCTGGATTATCATCACTCGTTACCAACCGATGATGGTGCGGACGGCAGCATCAAACACCCATGCCTTAGCAAATCTCCGGTTCGCGATCAAAACGCCGATCGTTCTGCTTTCGGGTCTATTTTTGCTGGTCAGTGTGGGCACAGAATCCTCGTTGGGAAATTGGGCGTACACGGTTCAGCATGTCAGTCGAAATATTCCTGCATCTACAGCAGGATACAGCATCAGTGCCTTGTGGATAGGATTTACGATCGGTCGGTTAATGCTAGGAGTTTTGGTTAACCGATTCGGGGCGATTCGCCTAGTCAACGGTTCTTTAGCAATGCTCGCCGTTGGGCTTGTGAGTTGGTGGTTACTGCCAGGGCAATGGTTGAGTTTGCCCTTGATCGGCTTTGCCATTGCTGCTATTTTCCCCACCACAATCTGGTTGATGCCTCAGCGAGTGCCCACTGCTGTTGTGCCTGCGGCGATCGGCTTTGTCACTAGCGTTGCCAGTTTGGGGGCTGCCATTATCCCAACTGCGATCGGTTGGATTGCTACTCGTGCAGGCTTAGAAAGCATTCCGGTTTTAATCTTATTGCTGGCAATCGGGATGGCAGTTCTGCATCGCTGGTTAACCCAGCAAGGGACTGTAAGGAAGTGAGAATCCCCCGCGCACTGCAACCCGCTCCTGACCAAATTTAGGGGCGATCGCTGTGTGACCTCCGAACATTGAAGCGATCGCTAAAACCTATGGGCGCTATGGACACCGCGATGCCACGATGATCCTCCTGGCTTATCGACATGGCTTGCGCCGGACAAATAGCGATCGACAGATTAATCAATCTCCCAAACCATCTCCTGGTAGGCTCGGAGCATGAAGTTCGGTACAGGAACCAGGGTTTGATTCGGTGCCAATCGGAGGCTCGGATAATGCTGAGCCAACTCT
>DATNQR010000577.1:0-1632 GCA_036703905.1 Thermosynechococcaceae cyanobacterium | reverse complement strand
TCAAGTTTGAGCTGCGCGGACGTAAAGCTGCTGCTTTCCTGCTCAGGCGTGGAGCCGGAGAGACTGAAAGCTTTCAGTTCATCTTTGGGTTCGAGACAAAGGGCATTCACTCAACCCTCAAGCCTGACCAGGTAGACCCACTGTTTGATGCGGTCGAGAACGGCCTGAAGGACTTGCCGCCTGGTGAAAAGCTGACGCTGCACTTCGGGTCATTCTCCTCCGATCGATCGCGCCAAAACGAGCTATCGAAAATTGCGATCGAGTCTAATTCCACCCCGCTCCAGTTCTTGTTGCTGGGAGCAAAGCAGCGCATTGCAGAACTGACGCAATCGGGCTTACGCAAACCGAAGTTTCTGCGGCTGTACGTAAGCTACACGGTTGACCCAACTACCAGCACTTCGACCGACTGGATTGAAAGGATTCTGGCAAAAGGTGAGGGGTGGTGGAACAAGTTCACCGGAACCGCGACCGCGATGCGGGAAACCAAGTATGAGGAAATGCTCGATAAAGCATTCACCGATGGCTTCATTCGCTGGGAGCAGCTTCTCGCCACCAAGATGGGGCTGCAAGTTGAGGCAATGACGGAAGGTGACTTATGGGATGCGCTGTGGGACAGGTTCAACGCGATTGGTCCAATTCCGGTTCCGCAAGTGCTTACCTATAGCCCTGATGGAATCGACGAGTTTTCAAACTCTGACCTGCATCTGACCACGCATCTGTTTCCCACTTCAGAGTCAGTTCCCTTTGCAGATCGCGCCTTTGTCCATGTGCGGGGTAACTATGTTGCGCCGCTGGTGTTTATCGACAAGCCTGCGGGCTGGGCTAATAAGGAATCAGAACTGAGTTACCTGTGGCAAATCTTCGCTAGAGATGCCGTGTTCGATACCGAGTGTTTCTGCCAGATTACTCGCGCCAATGATGCGATCATTCGAGAGAACATGAGCCGAGTGACGAGGCAGACGATCGCGGCTCAGAACCTCTCGACGAAGAATGCCAACATTGATGTTGGCGCAGCGGTGAAGCAGAAGAAGGCGATCGCCGCGCAAGAAGAACTCTATGAAGGAGCGCTGCCGCTGAGTCTGGGTGTGGTGTTCCTGGTGCATCGCCCTGATGTGGAATCGCTTGATTCAGCCTGCCGCTATTTGCAGAATTGCTTTCGGCGTCCGGCCTGGGTGAATTGGGAGAAGGAGTACGCCTGGAAGATTTGGCTGCAAACGCTGCCAACCTGCTGGGACAAACTGTTGTCTCGACCGTTCGATCGCCGCCTGGTTTATCTCAGTGGAGAAGCACCTGGGTTCATGTCGCTGGTACAGCCCTCTCCTGTCGATAAGCAGGGGCTAGAACTGGTGACGGATGAAGGGGGCGTACCGATCTTTCTTGACCTCTACTCGCAGCATCGCAACCTGGCATTATTCGCGACTACCCGTGCCGGGAAATCAGTGATGGTGGCAGAGATTTTGGCACAAGGGTTAGCTCGTGGCCTGCCAACGGTGGTGATGGATTTTCCGCCTAGTGATGCCGCTAGCACTTTCAAAGACTTCACTAGCTACGTGGGTGGAGCCTACTTCGACATTGGGAAAGAGTGCAACAACCTTCTAGAAATCCCTGACCTGTCGAGCTTCAACACCAAAG
>DATNQR010000576.1:0-9135 GCA_036703905.1 Thermosynechococcaceae cyanobacterium | reverse complement strand
CCCTTTGCCCCACCTGGGGTGGTTCTGGAAGTAGCGAGTGATGCCCTTGAGGATGGTCAAGTCGATTTGGAACAGCTTCAACAGCCCAGGCCGCTGAACTTTGACCACCACTTCTTCGCCTGTGTGCAGCTGGGCCCGATGCACTTGCCCCAGACTGGCCGCGGCTAGGGGAATCGGGTCAAAACTAAGGAATAGGACATCGAGTGGCTTGCCCAAATCTTGCTCGATCGCTTCCTTTGCTTGCTCATAGCTGAAGGCAGGAACCTTGTCTTGCAGCTTGGTCAGCTCCTCCACGTATTCGCTGGGGAATAGGTCGGCCCGTGTCGAGAACAACTGCCCCACTTTGATGAAGGTGGGGCCGAGATCCAGCAGAGTTTCCCGAATCCAGACGGCCATTTCTTTGCGGCGGGTCGCCCGCTTCGCTTCAGTGACACCGCCTGCATACGTCCAAGCTTTACCGTACCGCCACTGGGCAAGCAGCAGCAGCAGCACAAACGTCCAGATGTCCAGAAAGCGGCGCTGGCGAGAGTAGCGCTTGTGGTTCCAGCGGTAGGCTTTGCTGGAATGGGGCGGAGGTTTGGGAGCAAATTGCCCAGAGGAGGAGTGCTTACTGTTCGCAGCGACAGGCTCCGCAAGCGGTTGGGAAAGATCGGAGTCGTGGATCAAAGCAGACACTCAAGTTTCTAACTAGGTTTTGAATCGCTATCGTATGTAACGCTATCTGTGTAACTGAGTTGTTACTAAGCTCAATACTATCAAACCAAGGCTATCAGGTCGATCGCCAATGGGCTACGGCAGCAGTGCTTTGCGGGACGATCGCCTACAATAACGCTTGCCTACAGTAACGCTCACTTACAATGGGGTACTGCGATAGCGCTTGAGTTCGGCGCGAAGCTGGGCAATTTCGGCCCGTAGCTCGTCAATCATTTCCTGCAAGTCGGTTGGCTGAGAGCCGATCGGCACAATTGCCGTGGTGGAGCGCGATCGATTGGCTGCTGTCTCCGCCTGATTGGCTCGCTCAATCACCTGATCGGTAAAGTTCCGCAGGCGTTCTCGCTGCTCGGCATCAAATTTGCCCAACTCGCTCAAGGTGTCGCTCAGGGCAATCTCGGCTTGCTCATACAGAGCTTCCGCGATCGCTCTACCTACAAAAAAGGCGTGAATCAATGGGCTACTCATAAGTCATTCCGAGCATATTTCGGCACACTGCCCGAATTATAACGCGCTTCCCTCAGACTGCCTTCGATTCCCACTCACCATTAAGATGTAGGGAATCCTTTGTTGTGTTGATTATGGCTTCGGTTGCCCGCAAAAACCTGTTTGAAGACATTCCCCGCTTCTTGGTAGCCCAAGCGGGGATTATGTTTGCCGTTAGCTTGGTCACAATTCAAACCGGGATTCTCAACGGGTTTACGCGATCGACAGGACTATTGATTGAGCAATCCAGCGCCGACTTGTGGGTTGCCTCCAAGTACATGATGTTTTTGGAAGTGACTTCGCCCCTGCCTCTGGATCATCTCCTCAAGGCGCGACAGGTGGCCGGGGTGGAGCAGGCGGATGCCCTCTCCACTCGATCGACGCTCTGGCAAGATGCTCAAGGCAACATTGCACCAATCAGGATCTATGGCTTCAATCCCACAAGCTCCCTGTTTGCCAATTGGAAGATCACCGAGGGCGATCTAAGTCGCCTCAGCCAACCCTACAGCGTCTTGGCAGATCGATCGCAACTCAACACTTTGGGGGTAAAGGTGGGGGAAGCGGGCAAGATCGGCAACCTGCCGGCCACCCTCACCGGAACCACGGCAGACACGCAGTCCATGGCCTCCAGCACCTACCTCTACGCTTCCCTGGAAACCGCTAACGCCTACGGCACCGCAGGACTGGATACACAGGTCAACTGCAAAATCCGCAATGGCGATGTCCAGTGCCTCAACAACTTTGAAACCAACTCCCCTGACTCAAGGGCCCCAGTTCAACCACCTCGTAACCTCTCCCTGTCTGATCTCATTACCTACGTCCTCGTTAAAGCCAAGCCAGGGCAGAACATTGAAACCCTACGCAGCAGCTTGAGGTCAGCCTTACCAGGAACAGAGGTTTACACCAAAAACGAAATGCTCAACATCACCCGCGATTACTGGCAGAAGCGCACTGGGGTCGGGTTCATCCTTGGATTGGGGTCAACCGTCGGAGTTATTGTAGGCATTGTTGTTGTTAGCCAAATTCTTTACTCCTCTGTCTCCGACCACATTAAGGAGTATGGAACTCTCAAGGCAATGGGTGCGTCGGATTGGGTAATATATCGCTTGATTACTGAGCAGGCGCTGTGGATGGCAGTTTTGGGTTATTTGCCCAGCATGGCTCTCTGCTTGGGTCTGGGTTCCTGGACGGTAGCAGCAAAGGGCATTGTTATCCTCATTACCCCTGCAACAGCGCTAAGTGTTTTCGGGATCACGGTAGTGATGTGTGTTGGCTCTGCGATTTTTGCGGTGCAGAAGGTGACGCAGGTTGATCCGGCGATCGTCTTCAAGGCCTAAGTCGATCAAAGTTTGACCATATAGGGGGATGGAAATTTTAGAGAGTAGGTCGTTACACTTAGAGGATAAATTGAATGAGAACTTATTGATAAAGTCTGCGGACTTCCGGTAGTATTCCGTGAATTCTACACGAGAGACACTTTCAGGAAGCTTTAGCTCTCGTCTGGTTGCTTCTCTCATTGGCTAATTCAAACGCATCTTAAGATCCAAAGGCATGACTGCTTCCCAAATCAAACCAACCCGATTCATCAAAGACCAGGCGCGCATTGCCTCTACCCCAGTTTTTCTAGAGAAGTTGGGCAGCAAAGCGATCGTAGCTGAAGGGATAGAGATGGTGTACCGCACAAGCACAGGAGCTTACACGGTGCTGAAGGACATCGACTTGGAGATTCAACGGGGAGATATCCAACTGTTGATGGGTCCGTCCGGCTCAGGCAAAACGACCCTACTTTCGATTCTGGCGGGAATCTTGACCCCAACTTCGGGCAGCGTGAAGCTGTTGGGCAAAGAAATTACTCGGATGTCTCGCCCTCAGTTAGCGCATTTTCGCCTGGAGAACATTGGGTTTATTTTTCAGGGCTTCAACTTGTTTCCTGCTCTGACTGCGGCCGAGAACGTGGAACTGGCGCTGAAGGTGAAAGGTATACATGGCTCCTCAACTCGACGACGCATGGCGCGGGAGCTATTGGAGCAGGTAGGCTTATCCGATCGTTCTGATCACCTGCCCCGCGACCTCTCCGGCGGACAGAAGCAGCGAGTAGCGATCGCCCGTGCTCTGACTGGCGATCCCCAACTGATTATGGCCGACGAACCCACTGCTTCCCTCGATTCCCAGAGCGGTCATTCTGTGGTGGAGCTGCTGAGAAAGCTGGCTAAGCAAGACGGCCGCACGGTGCTAATCGTCACTCATGACCCACGTCTGATGGAAGTAGCCGATCGCGTTTCTCATCTGGTGGATGGCGTGTTGCAAGACTGAGTTTCTCGGCCGGGTTAATTCACCCCTCTGCCCCCAAACGACCTATGTCAACCCTTAGCCGTCGCCTTCCGCACAATGTTCCGGGTGACTTCTACGTTGATTCTACCTGTATCAACTGTGATACCTGTCGTTGGATGGCTCCTGAAGTATTTCACGAGGCAGCTGATCAGTCTGCAGTCTACCACCAGCCCGCGAATCAGAAGGAGCGGTCTCGATCGCTCCAAGCCCTTCTAGCCTGTCCAACCGCCTCGATCGGCACAGTGGCTAAACCTAGGGATATCAAGGCAGTGCAGCAGAGTTTCCCGATTTTCATTGCCCCCAATGTCTACCACTGCGGCTACCATGCAGAAAGTTCTTTCGGGGCAGCCAGCTACCTAATTCAGCGACCCCAGGGCAATATACTGGTGGACTCGCCCCGGTTTGCGCCCCCCCTTGTGCGACAACTGGAAACGCTGGGTGGAGTGCGCTACCTCTACTTGACCCACCGGGACGATGTAGCAGACCATGCCAAGTTTCACCAACACTTTGGCTGCGATCGCATCTTACACCGGTTGGAAGTTTCGACGGCAACCCGCGAGGTTGAGATTCAGCTTACGGGCACAGAACCCGTTCAATTTGCGCCGGATCTGTTAATTCTGCCAGTGCCAGGCCACACAAAAGGGCACACGGTTTTGATGTATGACCAGAAGTTTTTGTTCTCTGGCGACCATCTTGCCTGGTCAGAGGAACGACAGCATTTAATTGCGTTCCGCGACGCTTGCTGGTACTCCTGGGCAGAATTGATCAAATCAATGCAGCGTCTGGCAAGCTACTCGTTTGAGTGGGTGCTGCCTGGCCACGGCCGCCGCTACCACGCAGACACAGCGACGATGCGCCAGGCGATGCAGCAATGCCTAGACTGGATGGCGACTGCCTAACCAGAAGGTTGGCTGTCTACAGCGTCACCTATACAACTCAGAAGTTTGTAGGTGACGCTGTACCCACTAGCTGGGCGATCGCTGAGTGTCCCAGGCGATCGCGGAGTTGAAACCCTTGGAGGAGATCGTCCAGGCGACGACACAAAATACAGTTAAGGGCACAATAGTCAGTCAATTAACTTTTGACGAGTGGCAGCAAGCTGAAATCCAATATCAGAAGGCAGATCCAGTTAGAATAACCCGTCAATTAACTATTGACTAACTACCAGTAGACTGAGACATTAGATTGCAAGAGCCTCAATTTCTTTAAGCGCTTCTACAACTGGCGATACATTGAACTACAGCGGTTTCTCTTAGCACGCAGTACCCATTAGACAGACGGGACAAGGGTTTCAGCCTGTTATTTGTGCTGCATAGATCAGTAATCGCTATAAACTATCGAATAAAATCGAATAAAAAAGTATGGAAACGACTGAAGAAGCGTCATTGAAACGAGTGTTTGGCCTACCCACACTCGTCATTTACGGCGTTGGTGATATTCTTGGCGCTGGCATCTACGCAGTTGTGGGCAAAATTGCCGGACTTTCTGGCGTTCTCGTCTGGGCCTCTTTTCTGGTGGCGATGTCAGTTGCAGCATTGACCGCCTTGAGCTATGCCGAACTCGGAAGTCGTTTTCCATTCAGTGGAGGTGTTGCTTCCTTTGTGCATCGAGCGTTCCGCACTGAATGGCTTTCCGTCATCGTCGGTTGGCTGATGTTTTGCACCTGCATTGTTTCGATGGCGACCCTTTCCAAAGCATTTGCAGGCTATTTGACTACGTTTACTCCCATCTTTCCAGCCTGGTCAGTTGTCCTGGCGCTATTCTGCGGTCTTGCCTTCATCAATTTCCGAGGAATGCAGGAATCTTCAAGCCTGAATATTTTTTGTACGTCGCTTGAGGTCTCAGGATTGCTTGTTGTGATTGCGGTGTCAGTCCTCTTCATCAGCGGTGGCGGAACTGCTGGCAATGCTGCCGTGACGGTTCCTGTCGTCAGTGGTCAAACATTGGGCTGGGTTGCCATTTTTCAAGGTGCAGCACTTGCCTTCTACGCCTTCATTGGCTTTGAAGACATTGTGAATGTTGCAGAAGAAGTCAAAAATCCTGAGCGCAATGTACCCAGAGCCGTTTTGCTATCCCTTGGTATTGCTGGCGTGATTTACATTCTCGTCGCCTGGCTTGCAACTCAAGTTGTGACTCCTGCGGAGCTTTCTGCTTCTGGTGCGCCCCTGCTGGATGTGGTTCGTCGGGCCCAGCCAAATTTTCCAGGCATTATTTTTACCTTTATCGCTCTGTTCGCGGTGCTCAACACGGCGCTGCTCAACTTTATTACTGCCTCGCGGTTGCTCTTTGGGATGTCGCGCGATGGGTTGCTGCCCGCCTGGTTTAGCAAACTACATCCGACACGCGCAACACCTTACCGCACGATCGTCGTGATTTTGCCGATCGCCATCTTTCTGTCGCTGTCAGGTACACTGCAATTTTTGGCAGGCACTACTGCGACGCTGATTCTTACCATGTTTTGCTTGGTGAATCTGTCACTGCTGATTATTAAGCGTCGAGAAGGTAATGCTGATGGGTTTCGAGTGCCGTCCATAGTTCCAGTGCTGGCGCTTGTTTCTAACTTGGTTCTCATCGCTTTCGCGTCTAATGAGAGCCACCTTTTGGCCGCCGCCTTCACAGGTCTGGGCTTCCTTCTTGTCTTGGTGCGGAAAGCCTTCATGAAACAGAATGCCACTTAATTCTCCTTGCTGCACGAGGTCTGGCGCGTGGATGGTGCAGTTTGAGTGTCGAACAGCTTACTAGCTGAATCACCCAGCCCAAAACCATCACAATCGCTTCAGACAGCGTACTGAAATTTATAAGTAGAGTTTGCTGTAGATCCACATGCCCCGATCGCGACTCAGAAAACTGCTTATTGGTGAACTTAGCTGGAAAAGGCTGGGGCGATCGCTACTGTTTATCTACACCTTCTTTGCAATTTATGTGTTCTTCAGGGCAGACTCCATGATTTTTTTGCCCCAGCCCACAACCTACCAGGATTCTTCAGGCATTCTCAAGGTTCCGGTCACAGAGCGCGAGAAGATCTCAGCCCTATCTCTCACAAATTCCCCAGCAGCCTACACCTTGCTCTACATTCATGGCAACGCCGAAGATCTGGGTGATATTCGTCCCCTCCTGCAACGCTTGCACAGTTGGGGATTTAGTGTTTTTGCCTACGACTATCGCGGCTATGGCACGAGCGATGGCACTCCCGGCGAACAGAATGCCTACCAGGATGCCGATGCCGCCTACACCTATCTGACGCAACGTTTGAGAGTGTCGCCTGAGCGCATCATTGTCTATGGTCGATCGGTGGGAGGTGGATCAGCCGTGGAACTGGTCCGTCGCCATCCGATCGCGGGCTTGATTCTAGAAAGCACCTTCACCTCGGCTTTTCGGGTTGTTGTCCCCTTTCCCCTACTCCCCTTCGATAAGTTCTCTAATCTCGATATGCGATCGGTGCGTTGCCCGGTGCTAGTGATGCACGGTCAGGCTGATTCAACAATTCCGCTCCATCACGGAGAAAAGCTGTATGAAGTAGCTCCTGCTCCTAAACTTTCTCTGTGGGTGGAAGGTGCGGGGCACGACGACTTCACCTGGGTTGCAGGGGAACAACATCGCGCAACGTTAAAAGCGTTTCAGCAATTAATTGAGGCTAACTAATCGCCATATGCTGACGCTTATTAGCTGAACGTGGGGACAGCGTTGCTCGCCGTAGCGTGAGCAGGCTAAACAGACTTAAACCGTTACTGAGCAATGATCGCTCCCAATCCCACTCAACCTTCAGAAAACTGGTCAGTGTCTCCACCTCACCGAATCACCATCTGCAACGGTTCCAAAGGCAGAGTTTCGATCGCAACAGGCAGCAGTTGAACCGCGCAGGCCTTGAGTTCTGGCTGCTTTGAGTCCGGGCAGCATTCCGGGTGGGTGAGGGCGTTGGCTTCGGCGTGGTCAGCCCAGAGGTAACCCCAGTGCATTGGCACAAACACAGTTCCCGGCGCGATCGCCCGCGTCACTTTGGACAGAAATCGAGCCATGCCCCGCCGCGATCGCACTTCCACCCAAGTCTGGTCGGCGATGCCCAGATTCTCGGCATCACGGGGATGAATCTCAATGAACGGCGTGGGATACATTCTACGGATCTTCTCAATGCGACCCGTGCGGGTTTGCGTGTGCCAGTGACCGTAGAGACGACCCGTAGTTAGAACGTAGGGATAGCGATCGTCCGGGGGTTCGGCCAGTCCGCGAGAGTGAGCCGCCGCAAACCGGGCCCGCCCGTCGGAGGTAGGGAAGCGGAGGTCGGTGTAAAGGCGAGAAGAAGCTGAAGCAGGGTTGGGTCGATCGTCGCTCTGGGCCGAGCAGGGCCATTGCAAAGGGCCGTTTGACTGGAGGCGATCGTGGCTGATGCCGCTCATGTCGCAGGGGCGGCCCCTAGTGAGATTGACGAATTCGGCATAGACTTCAGCGGAGTTTTGAAAAGAAAACTGAGCCTCAAAGCCCAACCGTCGCCCGACCTCGGCAAAGATGGCCCAGTCGTCGCGGGCTTCACCATTGCTGGCTTGGAAGGCAGTTGCCAAAGTGACGCGACGTTCGGAGTTGGTCATTGTGCCCGTTTTCTCGCTCCATTGAGTTGCAGGCAGGAGCAGGTGGGCATAGTGGGAAGTTTCCGTAGGATAGTAAGCTTCTTGGTAGACCGTGAAGGGCGATCGCCGCAAGGCAGCTTTGACCCGTTCCAGGTCAGGTAGACTGACGAGCGGATTGGTAGCGGCAATCCAAAAGAGTCCGACTTCCCCAGCTTCCAGACCCCGGATCACCTCCCAAACGGTTCGGCCGCGATCGGCCGCAATCTGTCCCGCAGGCAAGCCCCAGAACTGCTCCACTTCAGCCCGATCTTCGGGAATCATCACCGATCGATACCCTGGCAACAGGTGCGACAAGCCGCCCGCTTCTCGGCCGCCCATCGCGTTTGGCTGACCCGTCAGGGAGAACGGGCCAGCTCCAGGTTTGCCGATCTGACCTGTCATCAAGTGCAGGTTAATCAGCGATCGAACTTTCGCTGTGCCCTCACTGGACTGGTTCAGCCCCATTGACCAAAGGGAAAGAACGCGATCAGATTCACCCCAGTACCGAGCGGCAGTCTCCAGATCGGCGACAGAAATGCCACAGCGATCGGCGGTTACTTCTGGCGAATAGTGGCGCACCACCTCGGCAAAGTCGGGAAAGAAATTTGTGTGGGCTTGGATGAATTCAGGAGCATCATAGCCTTCTTGCAGCAGCAGGTACGCTATGCCGTTCAACAAGTCGATGTCTGTGCCGGGACGAATGGCCAGGTGCAGGTCGGCGGCCTCGGCAGTCTCAGTTCTGCGGGGATCGACCACTATTAGCTTGACGTGAGAATGGCGCTTATGGTGCTTTCGCAGGCGATTGAAGACGATCGGGTGACACTCCGCCGCATTGCTGCCGATAATAAAGGCGCAGTCGGTCAAGTCTAAATCTTCGTAGCAGCAGGGCGGCCCATCGGAACCGAGACTTTGCAGGTAGCCCGCCACCGCCGAGGACATACACAGCCGAGAGTTTGCATCGAAGTTATTCGTGCCCAGACAGCCCTTAATCAACTTCTGAGCCGTG
>DATNQR010000575.1:0-2839 GCA_036703905.1 Thermosynechococcaceae cyanobacterium | reverse complement strand
CTAAGCAGGGCGATTATTCTTCATCCTTTAACAAATAGGACTACCGGCGGCAGAAAGGCTGGGAGATTAGTCGAGTCGAAAGCTCGAAGCGCTAAAGCTGCCTGACTCGCACCAGAACGCATCGAAGCCAACCTTAAATCTGGGAAAATTGCTTACTCAAGTCTGTGCAGGTGCAACGAATGTAGGGAGGTCCAATCGCACCCTAAGCAACAGACGCAGTATAGAAGTTCGGACAAGGCTTAGTAAACCAGGTTTCACCTAAACAGGTTACTCAATAGTTAGTTTGGAGCTGGATTTGGCATTCCCTGAACCCCAGCTAGTTCCCCATCGGAAACTAAGCAAGAGATCGAGATTGCCAGAAGAACGGTGACTGTCCAAACAACGCCGCCGATCTAGAACTGCGGCCCTGACTCCAAGCCCCACTGGTGCTTCAGGAAGTGCTTGTACATATTCTCCCGCATCACCATCTGCTCATAGAGCTTGACCAGAAAGTCCTGGGCTTGCTCCCGACTCATCTGCTGCACCTGAGTCTCAAACGATCGAATACTAAACTGTTGCTCCAAAGTAAGTTCAACGGGCTGGCTCATACGACTTGCTCCAAATGAGAGAGTAGATCGGTCAATTGAATGGCCCTACGGGAAAGTATTCCCCTCGTGCCTTGCCTAGGATGTCCGCTTGTCCAGAAAGTCTGAGAACGGAAGTCTGTCGGCTCGTATTACAGAATATAACAACTGTTTGACAAACTGCACATACTTCCTCCGAATGAGCTTGAAAATGTGCAGCGTCTCTCTAGAGGTTAGATCTTGGCAGCAGCCTAAAACTAAAGTTCTCAGGCGTTCTGCATAGATCGTCACTTTATAGATGTGAAGAGATGTATCAAAGAGTCGATTCTGCGATCAATTCCTCATCATGAGCCTGTCCCAAGCCGTAGAATCTAAACCCGACATAAACAGTCGGGTATATTTGACCCACTTTACACCGCGTGTTAACATCAGGCGAACTTGGTAAATCCTTTAGTGCTTTCGCCACCCCTGCACCCATGACCCTAGCCATTCCCCAGCCAGTCAAATCCGCCGCAACTTTTCGAGCGCTGAAATGTAAGGAGTGCGGCGAAGAATACGAACCAAAAGCGATTCACGTCTGCGAGTACTGTTTTGGCCCACTTGAAGTTGCTTACGATTACGACAAGCTGCGGCAAACAGTGACGCGGGAAACGATTCAAGCAGGGCCCAACTCGATCTGGCGCTACCGTCCGTTTCTACCTGTGGAGACGAACCAGCCGATCGACGTGGGTACGGGCATGACTCCATTGGTGCAGGCAAACCGGCTGGCGCGGCGCTTAGGGCTGAAGAAGCTCTACATCAAGAACGATGCAGTCAACATGCCGACCCTCAGCTTCAAAGATCGGGTGGTGTCGGTGGCCCTGACGCGGGCTAAAGAATTGGGCTTCACGACGGTTTCCTGCGCCAGCACGGGCAATCTAGCCAATTCGACTGCGGCGATCGCGGCCCATGCAGGTCTAGATTGCTGTGTTTTCATTCCATCAGATTTGGAAGCAGGAAAAGTACTGGGGACACTGATCTACAGCCCAACTTTGATAGCGGTGCATGGCAATTACGATCAGGTCAACCGTCTCTGCTCGGAGGTGGCCAACACTCACGGCTGGGGCTTCGTAAACATCAACCTGCGTCCTTACTATTCTGAAGGCTCCAAAACCCTGGGATACGAAGTGGCCGAGCAACTGGGGTGGCAGTTGCCGGATCACATTGTTGCTCCTCTGGCATCGGGATCACTGTTCACCAAGATCTACAAGGGGTTTCAGGAATTCGTTGATGTGGGGTTGGTGGATGCTAAACCCGTTCGCTTCAGTGGCGCTCAGGCGGAAGGCTGTTCTCCTATCACTCAAGCGTTCCGAGAAGGACGGGATTTCATCACACCAGTTAAGCCCAGCACAATCGCAAAATCCCTGGCGATCGGTAATCCTGCTGATGGTGTCTACGCGATGGATATTGCCCGCAAAACTGGCGGCAATCTGGAATCTGTCACCGATGCCGAAATCATTGCGGGAATTAAGCTGCTGGCAGAAACCGAAGGCATCTTCACAGAGACCGCAGGCGGAACCACGATCGCGACGCTGCAAAAGCTGGCGGAAGCAGGCAAGATTGACCCCGACGAAACCACGGTAGTATACATTACAGGCAACGGCTTGAAGACTCAGGAAGCCGTGCAGGGCTATGTCGGCGAACCTCTGACGATCGAACCCAAGCTGGACAGTTTCGAGCGGGCTTTGGAGCGCTCCCGCACGCTAGAGCGCTTGGAGTGGCAGCAAGTTCTGGTTTAGAGTCTGGCGTTGCTGAATGCTGCAAGGGATGTCCCTCATCCTAGCCCTTCTTCCGCAGGAGAAGGGAGCCAGAATTTTGATTCCCTCTCTTGCAGGAGGGGCTACTCTAGAAAGTTCATTTCTTAGTTCAGCAGGGACTTGAATCTTCTATGAATCTTGAGGCTGAGTTAGCGAATTTCAACTTAACTCAGCACTCTAGCTATCTGCCTTATTACCCCTTCAACTTCTCACTCAAACTCAATCTAAACTATGTCTGTTAAGGTTCTCATTCCCACGCCTCTGCAAAAGCTAACCCACGATCAAGCCACGGTGGAGTGCAATGGCAGCACGATCGCCGAACTGCTGGAATCGCTGGAACAAAGCTGTCCCGGCATCAAAGCACGGCTGTGTGACGACAAAGGCGACTTGCGCCGCTTCGTGAACTTCTACGTCAACAGTGAGGACATTCGTTTCCTAGAGGGAACGAACACCGCATTGACCGATGGCGATGAAGTGAGC
>DATNQR010000574.1:0-5587 GCA_036703905.1 Thermosynechococcaceae cyanobacterium | reverse complement strand
ACCCAACTGCTGCCCTGTCACCACTTCACCCAGAAGCCTGTAGGAGCGCCCTAGGAGCCGGTTTGCGGTCTTGAGGTCGCCCTGCTGCAAGGCGGCCCGAATGGCGGAACTACTGATCCGCTCGCCTGAGAGCAGCTTGAGAGGGGCGATCGTGGTTGCCACACCTCGCGCTATGGCCGCTGTTTGCAAGTCGTAGGCAGTTCCTGCCCGTTTCTGTCCAAACCGAAAATCTGACCCTACGCAAACACAGACGGCTTGCAGCTTGTCGCACAGAATGTTTTGTACAAACTGTTCCGGGCTGAGGCTGGCCAATTCGCGATCGAAGGGCAACAGCACCAATTGTTCCACTCCCAGATGCTTCAAGTGAGCAATCTTTTCGGTCAAAGGACTCAGCAATTCTCGCGGCTGACCTGTAAAAAATTCTTGGGGATGGGGGTGGAACGTGACAACGGTAGCGTGGGCCCGCCCCGCTCCAGCGTGGGGAATCGCCAGCACAGGCGAGATTACCTGCCGATGCCCCTGATGCACACCATCAAAGTTTCCGAGGGCAATAGCAGTCGGCGTTAGAACAGTCGCGAGAGAAGAAGTAACCCACACGCTTTACAGTTTGACACATTCGGTAATCTTTAGAGCAAGTCCCAGTCAGAGTAATTTTCACGCTCAAACTGAAACTTTGATCTCTGAAAGCGCTTCCAGTGGGACATGTTCAGGGATGAAGTCCGCCGGAACGATCGACAGCGACAGTCCTTCCCGGGCCATCAAACTGTTAGGAAACGCCTGGGCTACCTGCTCTCCAATGCAATCAAGGGTATCATCGCTGTGCAAGGGGTCGTGGTGGAAAATCACCAGCTTCTTGACTCGGGCTGCCTCAGCAATCTTTACAGCTTCCTGCCAAGTGGAGTGGCCCCAGCCCACTTTGCTGCTTTGCTTCGAGTGATACTCTTCATCGGTATAGGTAGCGTCGTAGATCATCACGTCAGCGTCCTGAGCCAGGAACAAAATGTTCTCATCCAGATGATCAGGGAAGTGTTCTGTATCCGTGACATAGGCCGCAGCATGGCCCTGCCAGTTGATGCGGTAGCCCACCGCTTGCCCTGGATGGTTCAGCAGTGCCGTTTCCACCACAACATCATCAAGCTTAGTTACAGAGCCAATCTCAATATCGTGGAACTGCAACTCTGCACCCATGACTTGCAGAGGCACTGGGAAGTTGGGATGACTCATCTGATCGTGCAGGCGTTTCTCGATCGTGGAGCCATCCGGCGCAACCGCGCCATAGATATGGAAGCAATTACCCTTCACAAACGCAGGTGTGAAGAAGGGAAAGCCCTGAATATGATCCCAATGGGAGTGAGTGAAGAAAATGTGCCCCTCCACAGGCATCTTGGACAGTAACGATTGACCAAGGACGCGAATGCCTGTACCACCATCAAAAATTAGGCGCTTTCCGCCAACACACATCTCTACACAAGGGGTGTTGCCACCGTACCGTACTGTCTTAGCCCCTGGACTGGAAATGCTGCCCCGCACTCCCCAGAAGTTGACAGTAAACTGCTTTTTCGTACTGGACATGGGTTACTTTCTGCTTACGAGTGAGCGTCCCTTAAATTGGCAGCATCTACTACAGTTTGAGAAGCCAGATCTGAGGCGACGAGGTGAAAACAAGACAATTAGAACAGTCTGGTGTGCCCCTTCATACTATCTTCACAGAATTAGACAACTTCGCTGGTGATTTCGATCGCTGCACACTTGTGATTCCCCGCACTTGCCTTGCTTAATGCCGCACCCCTGAATGCAGTAGCTCCCAAGCCTGACCAGTTTTAAGCGCCAGTGGTTCCCAGCAGGTCGATGCGACTCTGAGCTTCAAGCTCTACCGGCTGGTTGCGCCTGCTGTCCTTGCCCACTTCTGTTCTTGCACTCTTGATAGCGCGAAGTCGATACTACAAAGTCAGTACTTCCGTCGGGGGGCATCCTAACCTTAGCAGGACTCACGCTCTTGAGGCTTAAAATCCTGATCCTCTAGAGTTCCCTTTTCGAGGAAACCTGAGAAATCCTTTTCTTAGGGGTTAAGGGATCTCTTCCGAGTAAGCTCTACTCAACTTTTATTCTCTGAGAAGCTATCCTTGCTAAAGTTCAATCCTTGCAGGCTGACCAATCCTTGCACCGAGGTGAGGTTGTACTGCAAAGGGGTGATGGTGATGCAGTTGTTCCGAATCGCCTGAACATCCGTAGGAATGTGGGTGGCTGCATCTGCGGGTTCGGGCACATCTTCCAGAACTTCGCCAGAGAGCCAGTAGTAAGTTTTGCCACGTGGGTCGAGCCGCTTGTCAAACACGTCCACGTAACGGCGTACCCCTTGGCGAGTCAGAACTACGCCAGCGATCGCCTCGGACTCCACCGACGGCACATTTACATTCAGCAGCAGCAGTTCGGGCAGGGGTTGCTTCGCCAGTTGGGCCACCAGCGATCGAGCAAAAGCGGCGGCGGGCCGAAACTCCTGACCTGTATAGCTAGCTAGGCTAAAGGCGATGCCCGGAATGCCTTCAATCACTCCTTCCATCGCAGCGGAAACTGTCCCAGAATACAGCACATCGGTTCCCAGGTTGGAACCATGGTTGATGCCCGACAGCACTAGATCAGGGGGACTATCCAACAAGGCCCACAGCGCCAGCTTGACGCAATCGGCTGGCGTTCCCGAACAAGCCCAGGCCTTGACGGTGGGGTGAAACACCGATTCCACTTCTTCCGCCCGGATTGGGTGGTGCATCGTCAGTCCGTGGCCGGTGGCTGATCGTTCGCGATCGGGACACACCACCACCACTTCATGCCCTGCCATCGCCAGTTCATCCGCCAGCGATCGCACTCCCAGGGCAAAAATTCCGTCGTCGTTACTGACCAGCAACCTCATTGTTTCTCCTTGCTCTATTTGCCCGAGTCCTTGCAACTACCCTACACCTTACGCTCTGCTTCTTCTGGGGGATAGGAAGCGATCGTGTTCCTGTACTGCACGGATTCTGCCCCCTGAAGCCAGCCTGAATCAGTTGATAGTTTTCCCATAGGTTCTAAACTAAGTAGGTGAAGCTTTGACCTTCCCTAACGAACCTATGACCGTCCAGCTAAAAGACCTTGAAGCCCAACTCGAAGCCATTCGACAGGAGGCGCAGCAGGCGCTCACCGCCGCCGACACGCTGGAACAACTAGAGCAACTGCGAGTTAAATATCTGGGCAAGAAGGGCCCGATTCCGCAGGTGTTGGGGGGCATGGGCAAGCTGGAGTCCACCGATCGTCCTCGCATTGGCGCACTGGCAAACCAGGTGAAAGAGACGATCCAGCAAGACCTTGATCGGCGGCGTACTGACCTGCAAGCGGCGAAGATTCAAGCCCAGCTTGAGACAGAAACTCTAGATGTGACGATGCCAGGGGTGTTTTTGCCCCAGGGCCGGCTGCACCCCATCAACGCCATGAGCGATCGAGTTCTAGATATTTTCCTGGGATTGGGCTACACCGATGCCTCTGGCCCAGAAATGGAGACGGACTACTATAACTTTGAGGCGCTGAATTTTCCCCTAGATCACCCAGCACGGGATATGCAGGACACCCTGTTCCTGCCAGATGGCAACCTGCTACGCACTCACACCTCGGCTGTGCAAATTCGCTACATGGAGAACAACGAACCTCCTGTGCGGATCGTCAGTGGGGGTCGGTGTTATCGACGAGATACGGTGGATGCGACCCACGCGGCGGTGTTCCATCAGATCGAGTTTTTGGCGATCGATGAAGGACTGACCTTCACAGACTTGAAGGGGACAATCAAAGTCTTTCTGGAGCAGCTTTTTGGCGAAGTAGAAATTCGGTTGCGCCCCAGTTTCTTTCCCTTCACCGAGCCTTCTGCTGAAGTGGATTTGCGCTGGAAAGGCAAGTGGCTAGAGGTAATGGGTTGCGGCATGGTCGATCCCAACGTGCTGAAGGCGGTGGGCTACGATCCAGAAATCTATACAGGCTTTGCGGGCGGCTTTGGCGTGGAGCGGTTAGCTATGGTGCTGCACCAGATTGATGACATTCGCCGCCTCTACGCCAGCGACAAGCGGTTTTTACGGCAGTTCTAGCTGAGTTAGTCTGAGACGCTCAGGAGGCATTCAGGAGGCACTTAGATGCTCAGAAAGCACTCAGCTTCAGCAGACATCCCGCAGTCTCGCTCGTTGCGCCATGGACTGGAGTCGCTCCAGAGGATACTCCTCAGCAAAGCTGTCCCAGGACTTCATCTGACCCGTAGGGCTGTAGATAACTAATTTTCCATTGACCGATCGACTCGAAGCGACAAGCTTCAATGCTCGGGCCAAATTCAAAGACTGCGTAACCTCACTGGGGGACATGGCGACCTTGCTGATGGGGGCAGGAACAACAGCCAGAGGAATGGCTGCGTACCGATCCTAGTGAGTTGTTGCGGGGAACACAGTGATCAGGCGACGAGTCGCAACCAAAATTAATTTAGTTGGAGACGAAATTTAGGCGATCCTCTTCCCATAGCTCAAGAGTCCGAGGAGTGGCGGATAGGAATTTCCACCACAAACTCTGCCCCTTGCCCTGGCTCTGAGTGGCACAAAAGCCGTCCCCGGTGCTGCCCTACCACAATTTGATAGGTGATTGATAAGCCCAGCCCGGTGCCTTCACCCACATCTTTGGTCGTGAAAAACGGATCGAAGAGTTTTCGCTTTGTGTCTGCATCCATACCGAGGCCGTTGTCTGTAATGTGGATGGAGACTTGCTCTTGGGCTAGATACTCCGTGCGAATCCAGATGGTGAGCGGGGGAGCGCCAATGGAGCGAGTGGGGGCAAAGTGAGAGCCGATCGCCGCGTTGGCGTAGTGGGCATCCAGAGCATCGATCGCGTTGGTCAGCAAGTTGATGAACACTTGATTGAGTTGCCCCGCATAACATTCCACTAGGGGCAGTTCGCCGTAATTTTTGACCACCGCGATCGCGGGACGCAGGTACTCAATTCCCTGCTTGCGGATGCGTTGCTCTTTGAGTTGGCTTTGCAGAATCACCAGAGTGCTATCGATGCCTTCGTGGATATTCACGGGCTTCATTTCGGCTTCGTCCAGACGAGAGAAGTTCCGCAGGGACAGAACGATTTCTCGAATTCGATCGGAACCCACCTTCATTGAGTCGAGAATGCGGCTGAAATCTTCGGTTAGAAACGCTAGGTCGATCGTCTCAATTTCTGCCTGAAGTGCGGGGACGGGGTTCGGGTAGTGGGTCTGGTAGAGGTGCAGCAAGCGGAGCAGGTCGGCTTGATACTGGTTGGCGTAGGTGAGGTTGGCGTAGATGAAGTTGATGGGGTTGTTGATCTCGTGGGCCACCCCCGCCACCAGTTGCCCCAGGCTGGACATTTTTTCGCTCTGCACTAGCTGGGCTTGGGCTTGCTGAAGTTCATGGAGCGCTTGCTGGAGTTCGTCGGCTTTATCGCGGTATTTCCCCTCCGATCGCCGCAGGGCTGCGTTTGCCTCGCGGCGGTCAGTGATGTTTTCGATCATGCCCAGGCTGTATCGGGGTTTGCCTTGGGCATCGTTCAGCAACGTTGCGGT
>DATNQR010000573.1:0-6686 GCA_036703905.1 Thermosynechococcaceae cyanobacterium | reverse complement strand
TTTTAGTCATAGCCAACCAGAGACAACCGCGCCCCTTCCTCACGCCATTTGCATAGATGCAATCCTACTCCGCAATGTCAAAAAAAGCGAAATGTCAGAAAAGGCGAAGTGTCAGAAAAGGCGAAGCGTCAAGAAAAAGCTTGAAGGTGAGCCTGGATGGACTGCACGATCGCTCCTGGTGGTTGATCGATCTCGACTTGCAAACTGTCGCCAGGGACTTCCAGGGTTTCAAACTGGTTGGCCAGCAGGGCCGGGTTCATGTAGTGTCCCTGTCGCTGCTGCAAGCGCTGGCGTACCAAGTCATAGCTGCCCTTGAGGTAAACCACCTGCACTCGCTTGTCCCCCTGAATTAGCATCTCGCGGTACTCTGCCTTCAGGGCTGAGCAGGCCAGCACCGTCGGTGTGTGGGTCTGAAGCCAGTGGGCGATCGTGCATTGCAGCAGGGCCAACCAGGGGCGGCGATCGACATCCGTCAGAGCAATTCCCTGGCGCATCTTGGCGATGTTAGTGGCCGAGTGAAAGTCATCCGCATCCGCAAACTGCCAGCCCAGAGAAGCAGCCAGAAGCTTGCCGATCGTGGTTTTGCCAGAACCAGACACGCCCATCACCAAAATGACCAGAGTTGAACTCACAGGCTCACAGTTAAACTCACAAACTTACAGATCTCTTAAATAGATTTAGGAACCTAGCCAGCAGGGCGATCGTCCCCAGAAAAACATCTGGTCTTGAGGCAATGGTCTCAAGTACCCAATCAGAGAGACGATCGTTCGGTTTCGCTTGAATCAATCAGTCCTCAGAGCCTGAATTGCCCGCTCCCCGCTTGGTTGGGCTAGTAGCTGATTTGCAGCGTTACCGCGGCTTCGACCTGCTGTTCGCTGCCAATCACTGGAGTCGGCGCAGCTTGGGCAACTCTGTCCGCAAATTTAGACGCTTCAGGACGAGGCGGCAGGGCAGTGGCTCCGTCAACCTGAATGCCGACGATCGCCTTCTGGCTTAAGTTCAGCGAGCTGAAAACGGCAGCAGCCTGAGCTTGCGCGTCCTGGATGGCTTTGCCGATGGCGATTTTGCGGGCGGCGGCGATCGCGCTGTCTGCGGCAATGAAGCTCACGCCATCGATCCGGCTGGCTCCAGCTTTGACGGCATCATCCAGCAAAGTCCCTGCTTTTGCGGTGGCGATGCGGAAGCTAACAATGTTGCTGGCGGTGTATCCGGTCAGGGTTTGTGTGCCGTTGTCGTAGCGGTAGGCAGGGTTGAGATTAATTCCCGTAGTTTCCAGCTTGTCTACCTGGCGCGATCGCAGCAGATTCACCACGGAATTTGATCGCCGTGCCACTTCTTGCTGAACTTCTGCGGCGGTTTTGCCCTGCGCTTCTACGCCCAAACGCACTTGGGTTTCGGTAGTGGCGATCGATTCTACGCCGCGACCCGTCACGCTGAGGGTTCGCAGCCGCTCCTCTGCCATTGCGGGATTGATCAAAGCCAAAGTCAGAAATCCAGAGCCGATCGCTGCGGCCTTTAAACGCTTCCAGGTCAGATTTTTGCGGGTCGGTTGCATCGTGGTTATCTCCTCACGGTTCATCACACGGTTCATCATTAGAGTTTCAGAGTTAGGAATATACATCTGTGGACAGCCAGCTTGGGACGTTGAGTTTGAAGGAGGTGTGAGGCGTTGCCCCCAGCTAGGGGAGAAAGCCCTACACCCCGTCCTAACCTGTGGGCTATGGCTGTACCTACTCTGACATCGAACCTACGGGATGGTGTTTCAGGTTACAGTTTTGGCAACTCAGTCCCATTTGACAACTCAGTTCCACAGATGAATCACTTGAGGCATCTGAATCACTCTCTTCTGGAGAATCGTTGCCGCAGCCGATCGACCAGCAAATCCACCTCCGGTAGCCGCAGTTGAGTTGCCACCACCGCCACAACGCTCAGTCCAACCGTTCCAGAGATCACCAACTGAGCCAGCAGCACCAGCAAGCCGCGATCGCCGAGCCACTGCCGACAGCCTAGCAGCACGCCCCAGGTGATTAGTCCCGCTACACCACTGCCGCTCGCCAATCCCACCGTGGGCAAAGCGAGCGATCGCAATGGCAAGCCGTTGAGCCTGCGGTGCAGCAGTCCCAGCATCACAAACATTGAGACCACGTTTACTATCACCGTGGCAAATACCAATCCAGGCGCACCCCAGCCCAGCAGCAAATAGTCCAGCACTGCATTCAGCAAAATGTTAGCGATGCTGATGCGGAACGGCGTATCGCCATCGCCCAGAGCATAAAACACTCGTACCAGCACATCTCGCCCCAGGTAAAAAAACATCCCAGAAGCGTAGGACACCAGCACTGCCGCCGTTAGGTAGGAATCCTCCATTCGAAAGGCGTAGCGCTCGTAGACTGCACGGGAGAGGGGCACAGCCAAGGCGATCGTCAAAGTCGTGAGAGGAATCATGGTCAGGGCTGCCAGGATCAATCCCTGGCGGATGCGCTGCTTTAGTTCGTCCCAGTTTTCTGGGGCCGCCAGCCTAGAAAAGACAGGCAGCAGGGGAACCAGAATCACATTGGAGACAATGCCCAGGGGAGTCTGAATCAGCAATCCGGCGTAGCCCATGGCCGACACTGCCGCCGCCGCGTTGGAAATGAAGGATGCAAAGAATAGATCAGTCCAGACGTTGATTTGCAGCATCCCCGACGAGAACGTGGCCGGGCCCATAACTCGCATTACTTCCTGCACTTCTGGCTGACGGAAATTGAAACGCAGCCGCAATCCGCCCAGATTCGATCGCAACTGGGCCGGCAACTGCACCAACCATTGCAGCACGGCCCCCGCCAGCGTAGCCCAGGCCAGGACAGCTCCACCCAGCACCGCATTTTGGGGAGAAGTGATTTCGCTGCCCAGATTTACCGCCAGCACCCCTAGCCCCAGCAGCAGGGTGACGCTGGAGAACAACGGACTGATGGAAGGTAGCCAGTACTGATCGGCTGCGTTGAGTGTGCCGAAGCCAATGCCGATCAGTCCCGCCAACATCGCCATTGGGGCCATGATCTGAAACTGCTGGATGGCGATCGTCCGGGTTTGCTGGATCAGAACAAAATCCGCCGCCGACTGTCCCGCCGCTCTGGACTGCTCTGCGGTAATGAACAAGCCGGGCGCGACCAGGTGGATCAACGGTTCCGCAAACACAATTAGCCCCACTGTCACCAGCAGCAGCAGCCCCACGACCAGGGTAGTAATCGTATCCACGATCGGCGCAATGTCTTCGCGCTTGCGTTTAGACAGTACGCTCACCATTGCACTGTGGAACGGCCCGTTGATGCCGCCCAGCAAAATTAGCAGAAACCCCGGAATCACGTAGGCAAAGTTATAGGCTCCGTAGGCTGCTCCCGTCCCAAAGGCTGCCGCGATCGCCTGCTGCCGCACCAGCCCAAACACTTTGCTGATCAGGGTGGCAATGGCGACAACTTTGGCGATGTTGATCAGAGAACGGGTCGGCTTTTGAGGAGATTCAGTCACGCGATCGATTCCAGCAATAGGACTTCACCCATTTAACCCTGAATTGGCAGGGAAAACGGAGGGCGATACCCATCTACGCTGCTGCCCAACCGCTCATCCGCGCTCCTTACTGCGGACTGCCCCATCCTGGAGCACGTTGCCAATTCCCTTGACCATGCCTCGCCCAATCAAGCCCAGTCCGCGCCCGATCACTTCCGTCAGCACGTACACCAGCCCACTGCCCACAATGGAAACCGCCGCACTCAATCGCGGGGCGATCGCGTCCCTGGCCTCCAGAGCCAGCGTTATGGCGTACTGCACTCCAGAAAGTTCAGCAAGCTCCTGGTTACGGGGAGCATAAATTGAAGTTTGAGTAATGCCTTGTTCGTGAAAAATTAATAGATTAAACCGACTTTCAAAAATTGCTTGAGGTTCATTCAGCCACTGTTCCACTCGATATTTCCAAGATAATTGATTGCGAAAACGCTCAATTTCTCGACTGGAAAGTAAGCGCTTGTCGTAGAACAGTTGCTTGATTTCTACAACGTCTCCGAAGCGATCGAGTAAGGGCTGCATCACTGCGTTGGCAATTTGAATGATGAGATTTTGCAGTAGGATTTCTGCTCGTGCCGTTGCTTCTACAGTTTCAGATCCGTAAGCTGCATCATCGATCGTCAACTTAGTTTGGAACAGCAGATAGGACAGAAGGGACTCAACTAGAGGCACTTTGTTCAGAATTGCCGTTTGCACAACTTCACTGTTTTGCTGCAATGCTTCAAGGATGAGAACCTGTTGATCACCCAGCTTTAGCGTGGAATACTTACCGAAAAAATCTTTTAGAACAGCTTGCCATAGATCCTGAAGAATCTGCGATCGCTGCTCGACCAACTGCGGCGGCTGCACTTGGGAAAAACGCAAATCTTCCAGAACTTGCTCCGCCTTTCGCAGGGCAATCTGGAGGAGTTCTTGTTTCTTCTCTGGCTTCAGAATGTCAATTTCCAAAGGCGTTGTGGTCAGGTTTCGTAGGCTGGATTGCAGTCGATCGCCCAGACGATCAAATAGGTGAGCTTGAAGCGCTTGAGCCGAACCAAGCTGGGGTGCAGCCTGGGGAGCGGTGGGAACGATCGCGGGAGGCGAAGCAGATGGCTTGGGCTGGAGTAAGGGGCGTGAAACATCCGGCAGCAAGCGATTCACCAGCCATCGAGCCGTCCGCAGTTCCCGTCGTCGTCCTGTCAGCACCACTTGATCTAGGCCGGAGAGGTTGGGGTCAGTGAGTTGACTGTTCAGGGTGACGATCGCTCCTTCGATCTGCCGCAGTCCCGATCGACGCAGGTTTTGCTTTAGCAGTCCCCAGGGGGTTTGGGTGGGTTGCGCCACCAAAGTTAGGTCAGGAGTTAGCTCAGGCCAGTAAGCTTGTCCGGCGGCTACTTGACGCAGGGCAGCGACCAAGCCTGCCAGTTCTCCGCCTTTGCTCCAGAAGCCGGTAGCCCCAGCCTCCAGTCCAGCCTGCAGAACAAGCGGCTCAGGCTGGAAACCCAGCAGCAGCACCGGTAAGGCAGGATGCCACGATCGCAACTGCCGGCACAGGCGTAGGACGGACGATCGCTGGGGCGGAGCAAGATCCAAACTGAGCAGGGCCACATCCGGCGCTGCGACAGCCTTGAGCCGTTCCTGAAAGAATGGGGCAGTCGCGCTGGATTCCACCAGGACAACCCGCAGGTCAGGAAACTGGGCCAGACCCGCTAACAACCCAGCCTGAAACACTGGATCGGACTCGACTATCAGCAGCCTGAGAACCCGATCGAGTTGAAGCGGTGTTGCCGATGAATTTTGCATAAGCCTTCTCCCGGATATCCCATAGCTTACTGCTCCTGACGGAAAGGACAGCTAGTTGGCCCTAGAGGCAGGGCGGCGCGATCGGCTGCTACTGGGCAAGTCATCTTCATTGAATCCAGAGGTGCGCTTGCGGCGACTGGCAGCTTGCTGCGCCTCCCACCTGGCCAGTTGCGCCTCCCAGCGCTCAATGGCGGCTTGGGCTTCGGCCGAGAGGGGGCGATCGGGGGCAATCTGGGCGGCCAGGTTGATGGCTGATCCCAGGCTACCTTGATCGGCCAGTGCTGTCGCTTGAGCCAAGATGGGTTGATCTTCCGCCGTTTGAAGCTGGGCTGTCCAGGTTTGCGCCAGCTCTTGAGCATCCTTGGTCAAGGCACGACCAAGCGGAACTTTGCCGGTGGCTTGGATGGCTTCCTTCAGCTTATTTTGCTTGGCTAAGGCCTTTGCCTCCTCTAAGAATGGTTTGTCTTCGATCGTTTGGATCTGCTGTTGCCAATCATAAATAGCGTTTTGGGCTTCGGGCCTGAGGGCACGACCGAGGGGAATCCGTCCCGCCAGAGCGATCGCTGCCTTGAGTTGCTTGATGTCTCCCGTTTTGGCCAGGTTTTGGGCTGCCCTGAGATAGGGACGATCTTCCGCCTGCTCGATCACTTTGCGCCAATCCGCAATCAAAGACTGAGCATAGAGCCGCTGAGGTCGATCGGGGGTGATCTGCTGGGCCAGATCGATCGCTATCCGCAGAGTAGGAATGTGGGCCACACTGGCTAAAGTGCTGGCAACTTGAAGCTGAGTTAGATCCTCCAGCTTGGGTTGCAGGCGAGCCGCAAGCTCCTGAGCCGCGCCAGCCAGGGGACTACTGGTGGGAATTTGCCGCACCGCAGGCAGCACCATCCAGAACTGCCAGAGTTGCTCCGGCAACGGTTGAAAAGAAAGATTGTCGGCCGCTAGAGGCTGGGCGCGACCCACCCACAGAACCGACTGCACCTCTGGAGGCACGGCTGCATCAGGAGGAAGCAACTGGGCCAGCCCAATCGCCCCGTTCAAATCTGCCTGAGCAACGCGAGTGTTAACCAGGGCGACGATCGTCTGGCTGAGGCGGGTGAGCTCTGCCTTCACGTCTGGGGCTGCGTAGGTTTGGGGGTTAATTTGCTGGGCCAGAGTAAGGGCCTTGGCTAGAATGTCGGCATTGCCGGCCGCCGACTCAGCCAGAGCGCGGACTTGCTCTAGCTGACGGCGGGCCGTGCGCTCAACGATCGCCCGTTGCCGTTGGCGCGACGCATACTGCCGCCAATAGTCACCCTCTAGCTTAGAGATGCCTTGGAGCTGAATATCCACTCCCGCCCAATTTTGAGCCTTCAAAGCAGCAT
>DATNQR010000572.1:0-3625 GCA_036703905.1 Thermosynechococcaceae cyanobacterium | reverse complement strand
TGGGTAGCCTCGAAGATGGCAGCGCTGTCACCAATGTTCGCGCCTGGCCCCATGCCCAAGCCACCGACGATCGCCGCCGCCGCATCGGAAAGATAATCCCCGTTCAGGTTCATTGTGGCCAGGATCGAGTACTCATCCGGTCGGGTTTGAATTTGCTGAAAAATGCTGTCGGCAATGCGATCGTTAACCATCACTTTCTCTTTCCACTGCCCATTGCCGTGGCTGTCCCAAATGGCATCCAGCACAGATTTGACTTCAGCACAGATTTTTTCCCGCTTCTCGATCGTCAAAGCATCAAATCCAGGCTCAATCTGACGGGCGTTGTCTTCCAGGGAAATTTCTGGGCGACGCTCCTTGTTGCTGAGAATCCAGGACTCTTGCTCCGTCACACACTCTGCCCGAAACTCTGTTGTCGCCAATTCATAACCCCAGTCCCGAAACGCCCCTTCGGTGTATTTCATGATGTTGCCTTTGTGAACCAGCGTCACCATTTGCTTGGCCTTGGGCAAGCGCAGCGCGTGTTTCATAGCACGGCGAACCAAGCGTTGCGATCCGGTTTTGCTGATGGGTTTGATGCCGATGCCAGAGTCGAGGGGAATTTGTTTTTTGCCGTGTTCGGGCGTAGACGGGATCAAGTCTTCGTTTAGGAGCTTAATCAGGCGATCGCCAATTTCGCTGCCTTGCTTCCACTCAATTCCCAGATAGATATCTTCGGTGTTCTCTCGATAGATGATCACGTCCAGCTTTTCGGGGGTTTTGTGGGGCGAGGGTGTGCCCGCGTAGTATTTGCAAGGGCGAACGCAGGCATACAGGTCAAAAATTTGTCGCAGCGCCACGTTTAGCGATCGAATGCCGCCGCCGATCGGGGTAGTCAGGGGGCCTTTAATCGCCACACCATACTCTCGAATCGCCGCCAAGGTATCTTCGGGTAAATACTGGTATGTGCCATACTTCTCGCAGGCTTCGTCCCCTGCATAGACCTTGAGCCAGGTGATTTTGCGCTGGCTACCATAGGCCTGCTCCACCGCCGCATCAAACACCCGTTGGGCTGCCGGCCACAGATCGATCCCCGTGCCGTCTCCCCGAATGAAAGGAATAATCGGGTTATCAGGAACGATCGGCTCACCCTTGTCAAAGACAATCTGAGCGCCGGACTCAGGCGGCGTAATCTTTTCGTAGGTCATGGGGGACTCCTGGAACTAAGCAGCAGTGGATACAATACCGCGATTTCTCTGGTCATTGTGTAGTTGAGTGTGCTATTTCCTGCTTAGTCAGGTGTTGAGCGATCGTGCTAGAGCGATCGTGCCAGCATAGGGCTACACCTATCTACAAGGTTCATCGCTTCCACTGAAGTAGAGACAAATACAATAAAGCTAACCTTGAAGACACACCCTTTCGAGGTATTGCATCGGGTTGCCCGGATGAAACGCCTATGAAGAAAATTCTGGTAGTTGACGACGATACAATCCTGCGCGTAGCGTTGACGCGCTACCTGGAAAAACGAGGCTACGCAGTCCAGAATGTTGAGTCTGGTGTCGAGGCGTTGACCGCGTTTGAGGTTGATGCGCCCGATTTGGTCGTGTCGGATGTGATGATGCCAGGAATGGATGGATTTGAGTTTTGTCGGCGACTCCGATCGCTGCGCTCAGGGCAACTGGTTCCCTTCATCTTCCTGTCGAGCAAGAGCGAATTAGACGATCGAGTTCACGGGTACTCAATGGGCGCAGATGACTTCCTGATTAAGCCATTTGAGCCGAAGGAACTATTGGCAAAAATCGAAGCCCAACTGGAGCGATCGCGTCGCCTCCACAGCGAAATTATTCGCCTGATACAGTCTCCCGCTCCTGCCGCGCCTACTGCTCCGCCGTTTGCCCTCCCGGCCACTCTCCCGCTTACCCCTGCTGAGGCGAAGGTGTTTTGGGAAGTGATCCAGGGCTACACCAACAAGCAGATTGGCGATCGGCTTTTCGTTAGTCCTCGCACTGTTCAGACCCACCTCAGCAACATCCTCAGCAAGCTAGAGCTAGAGAACCGCTCTCAGCTAGTGCGCTATGCGTTCGAGCGAGGCTACACGGCTCCGGGGGAGGAGAAGTTGAAAGAGGTGGGGGAGTAAGAAAATGGAAAATAAAGAAGTGGAAAATGAAGAAGCGGAGAGTAAAGAAGTAAAAGATAAAGCGCTTTCAACCGTTGCTTTTTCTCTCTTGCCCCTTTCTCTTTTTTCTCTATGAGTTCTGGCGTGTACACGCTGACCGCTTTGCAACAGGCGATCGCGGCAGAACCACAGCGCTGGCGACCGTTGGTATTGACGAACGGCTGCTTCGATTTGCTCCATGCGGGGCACGTGCGCTATTTGCAAGCAGCTAGGAATCTGGGACAAGCGCTGGTGGTGGGGTTGAACAGCGATCGCTCGGTGCGAACCATCAAGCCAAGCCAGCCCGGATTGCCGCTCCGTCCGATCGTCCCGGAAGCCCAACGGGCCGAGGTGTTGGCAGCCCTGAGAGCCGTGGACGCTGTGGTGGTGTTTTCCGAGCGCACTGCCAGCGAATTAGCCGCCGCTCTGCAACCGGACATTTACGCTAAAGGTGGAGACTATACGATCGCCACGCTACCGGAAGCCGCGATCGTCCAGTCCTATGGCGGACAGGTGGAACTGATCCAGATTGAGATTTCCTGCTCCACTTCTAGTATCGTCGATCGCATCCTGTCTGGCGAAAAGGGACTTTAAACCACTTCCTAACTTGCTCCTTAATGCTGATCCAACACTTCCAAACGCTCGCTCGCTACAACACCCTGGCTAACCAGAGGCTTTACGACGCTTGTGCCCAACTGAGCGATGCCGATCGCAAGCAGCCGCGCCCTGCTTTTTTCAAAAGTATCTATGGAACGCTGAATCACATTCTGGTGGGCGATCGCATCTGGCTGAAACGGTTTGAAGGCGAACAGATTGACTCAACTGGTCTAGATGCCATTCTGTATGAGGAATTTGAGGAACTGCGATCGGCGCGAGTCATTGAAGACCAGCGCATTCAGGCGTTCGCTACTGGACTCACCGCAGCCTTCCTGACCCAAACCTTCGAGTACACCAACAATCAAGGCAAGCCATGCGCCGATCCGGGCGCTCTGCTGGTGGCGCACCTCTTCAACCACCAGACTCACCATCGCGGTCAGGTTCACGATTTGCTGACGCAGACGATCGTTGCGCCCCCTGTGCTGGATCTACACCGGGTTCTGCGCCCCTGAGCTTTCATCAACGCAGTTCCCGATGCTTCAGCATTTTTGGTAGGCTGTTACATAAAGCAACAAGCCACAAGTGCATTAGATTTCTGAAGGGAGTCAGTTATGGTTGGGTTTATCAAGAGTCTGTTTGGCGGCAAGAAGAAGGACGAAGACGAGATAGTGCAACCGCCTAAAGCAAAGCCCGAAAAGGCTAAGGCCGAAGCTAAAGCAAGGCCGGATGCACGTCAAAAGGTAGCTAAGCAAGAGTTGGCGTATTTCTTGGGCGCAGATGATGCTCAAGGTTTAGGCAACGTCGAGTACATGAGAGCCGTTCGGACAATCCGCCGCACTTTCCCGAAAACTCTGAGCCAGCCGGAGGAGCAAGAATTCTTGCAGGAAGTCTCTGCTT
>DATNQR010000571.1:0-2560 GCA_036703905.1 Thermosynechococcaceae cyanobacterium | reverse complement strand
ATGCTGGAAAATGGCGGAGCTTTGGGACTGATCGTAATTGACTACTTGCAGTTGCTTGGTGGCGTTCACGAAGATAATCGAGTTCAAGAGTTAGCAAAAATAACCCGATCCTTGAAAGGATTAGCGAAAGATCTTAATGTTCCTGTGATTGCGTTATCCCAACTCAGCAGAAGTGTTGAATCGAGAACAAATAAGCGACCTGTGATATCAGACTTAAGAGAATCTGGTTCGTTGGAGCAGGATGCGGACATGATTATGCTGATTTATCGTGATGAATATTACAATCCTGATACGCCTGACAGAGGTATAGCTGAGATTAACATTGCCAAACATCGAAATGGGCCAACTAGAGTTGTCGAGTTGATATTTGAGGAGCAGTTCACACAATTTCGTAATATGGCTAGTCCTCGAAGATCTAGCTAACAGAATGGACTTAACTTAGTGTGAACGTTATTGATGGGTGAGAATTTGGAAATCCGATGCATTACTGCCGCAGCATAAGCTGTAATCAAACAGACTAAAGCTGCCCCGCGTGATCGCTCACTTGTAAAACTGCGTGGCGAAGTTTTGCGATCGCCCTGGAGACAACTCCCGCGCCTTCAGGATCGCCGCCGCCAAGAACGCATAAGATAGGACACCCACGATCGCCAGCAGCACCGGACTCACTACCCCCATTGCATTCCAGAGTGTGTGCAGCGCCGCCGCCGTCAAATAGCCCACACTCAGAATCAGCCATCGTTTCTGGGGCCGCAGCACACTCAGCCCAATGAAGTAGCCCAGATAGCCACTGTAGGCCAGGTGGCCCGCCACCGACCCCAGCACCCTCGGAATCAGCAGTTGCAGACTGGCAAGCTGGGCCGCCTCCTCTCCAGATTGCAGCATCGCATAGTAGGCTTCCGGCACGTACTGGCCCAGCGTCTCCATCAACGTGAAGCCCACTGCCGAAGCGGCTCCCAGCAGAATTCCGTCCAGAGGCTCCCGCACACCCAGACGATCGCGCCACGGAGGTTGCAGCAGCCCACCCACAAGGCACGCCCCCAGCACAGGCAACGCCTTGAGTAGCTCCTCCATCAAGCCTGCACCAAAAAACATTCTCACCAGCAGCACTGGGAAGCTGACGCTGTGTAGGTCTTTGGGCAACTTGCCCGGCAACCAATCCCGGAAGCCCATCAGAAACAGGTTGAGAACAGGACTCACCAGAATCAGCGCCGTCAGACCCGCCATCCCTGCCAGCATCCACCAGGGCTTGTGCTTACCGCAGAGTTGGTAAACAAAATAGTAGGCTGCGCCTGAAAGGTAAGCCGCCAGCAGCCAATTGAATACCTGAGGTTCGCCCACTGCCAGAAACAGCAGCACCACCCAGGCAACCGTAACCATTCCCGGCAGCAGGTAGGCTTTGCGGGTCAGTTCCGGCCCGGCTGACAGAATCGGAAACAGTTGGCTGAGGCTAACGGCCGCAACTGGATGGGGCGATCGTTCTGTCGATCGCGGGCCACGAGAAACCAGCTTGGAGCGGCCCTTCCTGGCTGGCAGAATCGGCGATTCCTCGCTCTGAATCTCAAATATAAAAACAGGGCCGTCCTGCCCTAGCATGATGCGATCGCCCGACTGCAACACCTGACAGTTCTGCAAGCGCTGACCATTCACAAAAGTCCCATTGGCGCTGTTCAGGTCGCATACTTGCCAGAGCGGTCGGTCTTTAAGCAGGGCAAAACCCGCCACCGGACTCACCTCTGCATGGCGGCGAGATACCGATCGATATCGCGTCGATTCCAGCACAATCTGGCAGCGAGGATCGCGTCCTAGCCCCACAGTGGCCGCTCCCGTCAACAAATAAGGAGCTAAGGGAACGGACGGCTCTGGCCGACTGCTGGGCAACTGACCGCTGGGCAACTGGCTACTGGGTAATTGCCGCAGCCACACCCGATAAGGTTGCTCCTTTATAGGCTGGCTCGTCATCGTCGGGCGTGTCCTCTGGAAGAACTGAGACGCATTGAGATTGAAGTGTCCAGTCTACCGCCGTTCCGCTCTCTGAGATGTCCTGCGTCTACAAGTTCGCTTTGGCATCTCGCACAGCAGCCAGGAAAAAAACCACCCCTAGAGGAACGCTGATGGCCAAGATCATCCCTGTCAGCCAGCCCCCCAGTTGGGGTTGCCCAGAGGATAGCTCAAACACAGAACCCACTGCTGCGATCGCCGCAACGCAAGATCCACCCAAATACACACCACTCTTCGGAGTCATCACGATCGTTAAGCTCTCAGTTCAGCTAACTTCTCACTCTACAGCCTGTTATTGCAATTCTCGCTCTAATTCCCTAACCAACGGGCTGGACTGCCTTAGCCTGAAAGCCATGTTTTGCAAGCTCCTGGTTCAGCGCCAGGCCATTCTCGACGCGATCGACGAACAAAACGCCGTTTAGATGGTCGATCTCGTGCTGAATGCAGCAGGACAATAGCCCATCGGCTTTGAGTTTCTGGGGGCGGCCCTGCTCGTCTTTGTAGGCGACTTCAATCTCCATAGGCCGCTTCACGTCCAGATACACTCCCGGAATACTGAGGC
>DATNQR010000570.1:0-3422 GCA_036703905.1 Thermosynechococcaceae cyanobacterium | reverse complement strand
CCCACAGCTTCCCCCGGACTACCAGGGGCAAATCACTCAATTGAGAGCGAAACTGGTCAATTTACACAACACCAAAGCCGTTTTCCCTAGCATTCCAGGTTGCGGAGGGGGTGCAGGAGCAGGAGCGCCCTCTAGTGTTGGCTCCAGGGTGGACTGGAACAATGCTCAAATAGACATCAATGCAGGCAAGTATGACCCTGGTGTGAACACTTATTACGGGCAACAGTACGGCGGCGGCTATAGCGGCGGCAGCTATAGCAGCGGCAGTGGAAATTGCGATACGCCGGGACAATACGATGTGAGAGGGCGAAGCTGCGGGGGCAGAGCTGCCAGTGAGCGTCCCGGCGGCCGGAGGTAGCCCAGATGCGTCAGGCGATACAGCGCTGGCTGGGTTTCTGGCTGGGGCTTCTAGCGGTGGCAATCGTGTCGTGCCAGCCTAAACCATTGCCCACAGCAACAAGTCAAACTCTGGTCGCATCCTCGAACTGCGATCCCAGCTACCCGGATTTCTGCATTCCGCCACCCCCGCCCGACTTAGACTGCAAGGACATCAAACAAAACAACTTTCGGGTGCTGCCGCCTGACCCCCATCGGTTTGACAGGGACAAGGACGGCATCGGTTGTGAGAGCAAGCGGTAGACTTTAGAACTTTCAAGGGTGCATCATGACAAGAGCCTGGTACGAAATTGATTGGCGCACGATCCTGCTGATCGGAGCCGTGCTGCTGGGGGTGACGGCGTTGAATCACCTCTTCTTCTACCTCAATTCACCTGCTGAGGTCGCCTGTGTGCTGGTGCGGGACGGGGAACCCGTGAAAGCGCGGGGCGATGCTTGCAATGTTCCAGGGGTGGAAGGGATCAAGTTGCGATTAGAGTCATCCGATGAAACACAGCAAAAAACGCCACAAACCTAGACCCCTACGTAGCACTCCTAAGTTTAGGGCACGAAAGATGCAATGGGTGGTCGCACTAGGGCGAGTCGTCCTTCCGCTCCTGCTGATCGTTGCGATGGGATTTGTCTATGCCAAAGACAACCTCTACTTCGATAACGGGGCAGGAGGAGCCGATTGGCGCATCGGCAAACCTAAAGTCACCTGGCTCAGTGCCCATCGCCAACCTTCCCTGACCGAAGCGCGGCAGTTTGCCCTAGCGCTGGTTAACCGCGATCGACAACTCAATGGACTAAAGCCGCTTGTGGAAGACCCGCTACTCGCTCAAGCCGCTCAAAACCATGCGGCAGATATGCTGAAGCGCAATTACTTTGCCCATAAGTCGCCAGAAGGTAAAACCCCTAGCGATCGCTTTGCTCAAGTCGGCGGACAGGGCGGAGCGGGGGAAAATATCTTCATGCAGACTGGCACGATCGGAATCAGCATCACCAATGGGCTACTGGAGCAGTTTCAGAAGGGGTGGATGTATAGCCCTGGACACCGCCAAAACTTGCTGGAACCGAGCTATACCCGCTTTGGCTATGGGATAGTGGCGGATTCGGTTAGTGGTCAGGCTTACGCAGTGCAAAATTTCGCTCGTCCCAAACCTTGAGTGATAGGGAGATCGGACTCACCGTCCCGTTTCACATTCATTGGGACTGCGAGAAATGTAGTTGGAAGGATGATGCGCCTATCAATCTTCTGTAAGGACTCTGTTCTCTACCAAGACACAGGTTGCTTAGAGACTGCCAACTCTATTTGAGTCTTCTCTAAATGGTTGCTCAATTACAGTCTTTAATAGGTTATCCACTTAAAGCAGTTTCATCACATAGGGAATGAGCAAAACGATCGCGATCTTCAATCAGGCGGGTGGAGTTGCTAAAACAACTTTAACAATGAACCTGGGCTATCACCTCGGTCAGCATGGACATCGGGTTCTTCTGGTAGATATGGATCCACAGGCATCGCTTACAACCTTTATGGGCTTGGAACCCTACGAGCTTGAGCCAACGATCGTTGATTCTCTTCTTAAAGAAGTTAAACTTCCCATCCATCGGCAGATTCATGGCATAGACTTGCTTCCCGCCAACATTACTCTAAGTAGCGCCGAGTTTCAGTTGGCTTCAGCGATCGCACGAGAATGGAAACTGAAGCGGGCGTTATCCAGTGTGACGGAGGACTATGACTACACGCTGATCGACTGTCCTCCTACACTGGGGATTCTCAGTATATTGAGCTTAGTTGCGGCAACGCACGTTCTGATCCCACTTCAAACTCACTACAAAGCCTATAAAGGTGTTGACCTGCTCTTAGACACCATTAGGCAGATTCGAGAGCAAGTTAACCCTACGCTCCAAATTGCGGGACTCATTCCAACGATGTACTCCAATACAGGGCAGGACAGAACAATCCTGGAAGCTGTTCGGCAACAGCTTGAAAATGTTGCGCCTCTCTATCCAGCGATTCCAAGAGCGATCGCCTTTGCAGATGCTTCTATGTCGCATCAGCCTCTGGCGCTCTATGACCCCAAGCACCCCGCTGTGCAGATATTGATTACTCTATCCAAGCACCTGGAGACACTGTAAGCATGGCTCCTCGCAAACGTCCTTCCGTAGAGGGAATGAGAAACGTCTCAGCCTTCCTCAGTCAGCCTGTCGAGGAAAATTCTGTAGCAGCTAACTTAATCGATGTCAGTAACATTCGGCTTCCTCAAAGACAACCGCGACGGTACTTCGATCCCGCTAAACTCGCGCAGCTTAAGCAGTCGATTCAGGAGCATGGAATTCTAGAGCCTCTGCTTGTTCGTCCGCTTCCCAACGGCGCGTATGAACTGGTTGCTGGAGAACGAAGGCTAAAAGCAGCTCAGGCGCTAGGACTAACTGAAGTACCTATCGTTAGCAAAGCTCTGAACGACCAAGAAGCAGTTCAGGTTGCTTTGATAGAAAACCTTCAACGTGAAGACCTGAACCCGATTGAAGAGACAGAAGCACTTCTAGAGTTGCTAACCATTACGCTGAGTGTGGAACCAGAAGAAGTTATATCACTGCTTAACCGCGCTAATCACGCTAAGAACAGGAATCAGCAGTTGGAGGATAACGTTATTCTCCAGATTGAAAAAGTAGAGTCTGTGCTATCTGTGATTGGGCGCTTTACGTCCGAATCTTTTCGTGCAAACCGTCTACCTCTCCTCAATCTTCCTGAAGATGTCCTAGAAACGCTACGCCAGGGCAAGCTGGAATACACAAAGGCACGGACGATCGCCCGCGTTAAAGATGAAGCAAACCGCCAGCAGTTGCTAGAACAGGCGATCGCTAACGACTTGTCCCTTTCTCAAATTCGGGAGCAGATTGCAGCACTTAAAGCAGAGAGGAAGGATAAAACTGACCCAACTCCTTCTCTCAAACAGCAGATGGATGACGCATATCGCCAAGTCAAGAAGTCAAAAGTCTGGGACAACCCTAAAAGACGAAAGCGTTTAGAGAAACTACTGGCA
>DATNQR010000569.1:0-7123 GCA_036703905.1 Thermosynechococcaceae cyanobacterium | reverse complement strand
CCACTATCCGCGCCGGGACTGGCAGGCGGGGGCAAAAGCAACCCTGGAACTGATGCAACAAGGAGTCGATCGCATCTATCAGGGGATTTTGCTGACCGAGGAAGCTGGCGTGACGCTATTGAGTCAACCGGATCTGCTGGTCAAGGAACCGGGGCTTTCCAACTTCGGCGACTGGCGCTATGCTCCTACGGAAATCAAGCTGGGCAAGCGCCCCAAGCTGGAATATCAGCTCGTGGTAGCGTTTCACACTCACGTTCTGGCTCAGGTGCAGGGAGCTTGGACAGAAAGCGCATGGCTGGCGCTGCGGGAGCGGGACATCTTCGCGGTGGATCTGTGGGAAATGCTGCCCCGGATGCAAGAGGTTTTGCAGGAGTGTCGCCAGATGCTCCTGCAAGTCCAGGAGCCAGAGGTGTTCATCTCCCGCAGTCGGTGTAGTTTGTGTCATTGGTTGGGGTACTGCTACGCCATTGCCAAAGATGAGCATCACCTATCCCTGCTGCCCGGAGTCACGGCGGCGCGATATATTCAGCTTCAAGCGATCGACCTGACCACGGTGAAGGCCCTGGCAGAAACGACCCCCGCCCGCCTAGAGCCTCTCCCAGGGTTCGGCAGCGAAACTGCCCACAAAATTGTGCGCCAGGCCAAATCTACCCTGCAAAATCGAGCTGTGGCGATCGCCGTTGAGCCTGCCCGCAGTGCGGCGATTTTTGCCCGCGACCTACCCACTGCTCCAGTGGAACTCTACTTTGATATTGAGGCGGAGCCTGCGCTGAATTTGGTCTATCTGCACGGCGTTCTCAAGATCGATCGTCTGGCCCAAACCGAAACGTTCCATCCCTTCCTGGCAGAGCGACCGGAGGACGAAGCCCAAGCCTGGCAGCAGTTTCTCGATTGGGTCTGGCGCTATCCCACTGCTCCGATCTACCACTTTTGCCCCTTTGAAGTTCAAACCGTCGAGCGCCTAGCTAAACAGTACGGCACACCCACCCACCTCATTCAACCCCTGCTAACCCGCTTTGTGGATCTCCACGAGCGGGTTACTCGTCTGGTGACGCTGCCCGTGGAGAGCTACGCCCTGAAGCCGATCGCCCGATGGCTGGGGTTTGACTGGCGCGATCCCTCAGCCAGTGGCGCACAGGCAATCTACTGGTATGCCCAATGGCTGGCCACCGGCGATCGGGCATACCTCAACACCACCCTGGACTACAACGAAGACGACTGCCGCGCCACTTTCCACGTCAAAGACTGGCTGGTAGATTTTCTGCAAGCGCAGTGTAGCCGTAGTCTCACAGGTTAGGAAGGAGTATGGGGGTGGAACCCCTGGCTGGAGGCGTTGCCCCCACACCTCCTTCAAGCTCAATGTTCTAAGCTGCCTGTTTACAGCCATACCAGGCTTACAGCCATATCAGGCAGAACTGGCTTGAGGAAAGAAGGAAAGGGAATTTTCAGCAGCGCTGGTTCCCTAGAGAATTTGGCAGTGCTGGATGCTGGGATCAATGACCCTCGTTCAGCACCGCCGAGAATTTCACCCGTCCAAACATCTCTTCTCCCGGTTCCCTCACCCAAATGGGGCACTTCAGAGCAAAACCAACGTCAGCAACGATTAGAATTGACCGAGAAGCTGACGTTTCTCCTGTCCCCTAGAGCCTGTATGACCGACCATCTCCGTTCTCACTGCGATCACTCTCACCCCACCTCGGACAAACGGACTCAACTGGCGATCGCCCTGCTGCTGATCGGGGGCTTTGCGGCAGTAGAATTTATCGTCGGCCACATCAGCCATAGTCTTGTCTTAGTCGCTGATTCTGGGCACATGGTTTCCGATGGGCTATCCCTGGCCCTGGCCCTTCTGGCCAACTGGGGAGCGCAACGGGTTCGCCATACTCACGCCGATGCTGCCTCAACGACCGCACGATCCTGGGAAACTTGGGCCGCGCTGGTGAACGGGCTGTCCCTAACTGTGATTGCTGGCTGGGTAGCCTGGGAAGCGATCGACCACCTGCAAGCCCCTCCCGACAACATCGCATCTTTGCCTATGCTTATCACCGCCAGCATTGGCCTCGCCATCAACAGCGCTAACATTGCCCTGCTGCACCGCGATAGCCAGCACGATTTGAACCTGAAGGCAGCCTTTCTGCACGTTGTGGCCGATGCCCTGAGTTCGATCGGCGGCATTGTTGCAGCGATCGCAGTGGCAGTGTTTCATTGGCTCTGGGCGGATGGAGCCATCAGCTTGCTGGTTGCTGGACTAATCGGCCTCAGCGCCATCCCGCTCGTTCTCCAAAGCCTCAAGCGACTCACTGCCCCTCAAGCAACTTCCGCCCGACCTTTGACTTGAGACAATTTACAGCAACTTTTTAGAGTTTGTGAAAAACTTAACGAGTCGGGGCACTCTAGAGTTTGGGCTTACAGAAGCTGGGTCTGACGCTTTCATGGCAGACCTGTCCTAGCTTTGACCCCGCCGAGGTTGACTCAGCCTCAGTTGCTTGAGGTGCAACCTCTGCGATCGCTCGTGTAGACTGGCAACGTCAAGAGCAGTCAGACTTGACCCGATCGACCGCGATTGTGCCCTTCCTGAAGGAGAGCATGGAAAACGACACATCGACATCAAACCTGAGGGGACAACGTACCCTCGCCACAGTCGCCTTTACCGACTGTGTGGGCTTCAGCGCTCGGATGTCGATCAATGAGGATCACACACTGGATTTAATCCGGCGGGATCTAAAGATGATGCGGCGGATTTGCGAACGGTTTGAAGGACGGGTGCTGAAGTCTACAGGTGACGGTTTGCTCATGTACTTCATCAGTGGAGTCAAAGCAGTTGAGTGCGCGATCGATATTCAAAGACTGATTCGCAAGCAAGCCGCGGTGCTGCCGCCAGAAGATTGCCTCCAGCATCGCATCGGCATCCATCTATCGGATATGTTCATCACCGAAACCGACGTGATGGGTAACGGGGTCAACATTGCCGCTCGTCTTCAGACAGAAGCCGATCCCGGTGGTATCTGCATTTCTCAAACCGTCTACGATGTGGTGAAGTCTGGGATGCGGCTGGAAACCCACTACCTCGGCCCCCGCGAACTGAAGAACATTCAGCAAGCCGTTCCAGCCTACAAAATTCTGCTAGATCCAGTGGTCGAAGCGGACGAGGGAATCACAACCGTTGCCCAAAGGCTAGAGCAAAGTCCTCACCTGAACCGCATCAAAAAACTGCTGCTTTATGTCTGCCGTAATGCTTGGGAAAGTGATCCCCACAAGCTAGAGGTACTAAATCTGTCTCCTTTGCTCCAGGAATTGGTGGGCACGAGCGCCACGATCGTGCAGCTAGAACAAACGCTGCAAACGGCGGTCAGAACCTTGAGCAAACCGGCTGAATATGCTGCGATCGCCCAGACAATTCTTCAGCAAGCTCCTCGCCTCTACGCGCCCTCTGCTCCCCCCAGCCCAGAGCCGGTATCCTCGGCTTTGTCTCCGCCTCCGTCCTCTCTTTATGAAGCTTCATATGAAACTTCAGTCGCCTCTGCGCCTTTGAGTGACGCTCGGCCGCCTCTGTACGATCGCTTGGCTCAGGAGCTAGAACACCTGTCTTATTCTATTCGTGCCAAAAAGCTGCTCCTCTACGTTTGTCGCAACCGATGGGAAAATGACCCTGCTCACCTGTCCCGTGTGGATTTGCCCGCCCTGCTTGCCGACCTGCACCGCCTCGCTCCTACCCCGGATCAACTGCGATCGCTGATCGAGCGCTTTGTCCAAACCCTCAGCAAGCAGGCAGAGTACGGACTGGTAGCTAGGGGGATCCTAGCCCATCTCCAGCCTCTTTACCCCCTCGAAGCAGACTTGCCCGCGATCGTCCCTTCCTCGCAACCCACCCTAGAAGGTGCAACCGCTCTGTACGAAGCCGTGGCGCAGCAGTTGGAAACCGAGCAAAACTGGCTGCGGATCAAAAAGCTAATGGTGTATGCCTGTCGTCAGCAGTGGGAAAGCGACACCGCCACCCTCAACAGCATCAGCACCGCGAGACTGACGCGAGAGCTACATCAGCTTGCCCCCACAGTAGAGCAGCTTGAGTTGGCGCTGGGTTCCGTGGTGCGGACGCTCAACAAGCAAGCGGAATACATTGAGGTAGCGCGGGCGATCGTCCATCACCTCAGCCAGCTTTACTCCAGTCCCCAACCTCCAGCCCAGCCGCCTGCCCCTGAATCGCTTCCAGTCTCAACTTCCCGCCCTCCAGCTCAGTTTTTCAGCGTGTTGGATGCGCGACTGGGCATCATGCGCTACGCCAACCCCCTCCGGGCCAAGATTGTTGTGTTTTCTGCCCTGCACCAACCGTTCAACTTTGGGGAGCAAGACTGGCTGAACCTGCGGATGCACGAGCTGGACGGACTGCTGCAACAATTGCTCGCCACTTGCCAGACCTACACCGATCTGGAGGCCCTGCTCTATGGGGCGGCCCGCCAACTGCAAGATTCCGAAGAAAACGTGCCCACCGCCACGGCAGTCATCAAGTGCCTACGGGCGTTCTACCTGGATGGTCGCGTTGCGGAGATTGTCTCAGACAGCAGCGATGCAACCGCGATCGGAGAAACCGCGATCAGCCTGGATAGCTTTGAAGAATCCACCCAGGAACTACTGGGACTGGACGAACCGGAGCAAGGCTACGAGCTTCTGCGGACTGGAGCCGATCGAGACGCGCTCATGCCTCGCACCCTAAGGGAAGGTATTCCAACCCGCATCAACATTCTCTCCACCCTGCCTCCGCTAGAGGAGGTTGACCCTGGAGAAGACTCAGAAAACACCGCTCCCCGATCGACCCATGCAGGGGAAGTCAACCATGCACGTGACTGAGTTACTCCAGCGCTACCGTGCAGGGGAGACCGATTTTCAGGGAGAGAACCTCTGCGGCGCAGATTTGACTGGAGTTGACCTGATAGGGGCAGATCTTACCGGGGCAGATTTGTCCGGCGCAACGCTAACTCTGGCCTACCTGAATCGAGTCAACTTCAGCAAAGCAAATCTGATAGGGGCCAGATTGTGCGGGGCTAACCTGAGTCAGGCAGACCTGATTCGCGCTAACCTGAGCGATGCCGATCTCCACGGCGCAATTCTCTACGGAGCCGATATGCGGGGAGCCGACCTCACTCTAGTAACACTGCTGGATGCCAACCTAATCAGCGCCGACCTGCGGAGCGTGAAGCTGGGCGGCGCGAACCTGCGGGGTGCCTGCTTGCGCGGAGCCAACTTTCGCTATGAGAAGCGAGTTTATGAGGGCGTGGTGCTGCGGGGGGCTGACCTTCGGATTGCCGATTTGCGGGGAGCCAACCTGACGGGAGCCGACCTGACGAAAGCTAACCTGACCGGAGCCAGCTTGAGCGAAGCCAACCTGCGCGAAGTCAACCTGACCGGAGCTAACTTGACCGGGGCTGATTTGAGCGGCAGTTTTTTGACCGACTCTTTGTTGGTGGAAGCGAACCTGCACCAGGCCAAGCTGGTGAACGCTAAGCTGGAACGATCGAACCTGAGCGAAGCCAACCTGAGCGAAGCCAACCTGACCGGAGCCAACCTGACCGCCGCTCTGCTGCCTAAGGCAAATTTTGTACGGGCTATCCTGAAACAGGTTCGGTTCAATCGCGCTGATCTCAGCCGTGCTGATCTGCGCCAAGCCAATCTCACTGAGGCGACGCTAATCGATGCCTATCTGGGTCGGGCTGACCTACGAGAAGCCAACCTGACGGATGCAAACATGGCTAAGGCAGAACTCAGCAGCGCCAACCTGACTGGAGCCGAACTCTGGGGCGCAACCCTGCCAGATGGCTCTAGCTACAGCGGTTAGACGGATGTTGGCAGTTGGCGCTAGATGGATGTTGGCAGTTGGCGCTCAATCAAAGCAAAGCTATGGCCGTAGACAGCTTACTTAGGACGATGCTGAAGCTGGATAGCTGTAGTTAGATCGCTACATAACATAGTTTACTTCTAGAGACATTATGCGAATTGATTGGGGAGAGTTAGCGACAGAACTTGCGACAGGTAATCTACAAGGTACTCAGTTGAGTTTAGACGCGATCGAAACACTTCTTGGCGAGGACTTCTTTGCCCAGGCTGTTGAGTGTTGCATCAATTTAGATGAAGGTTGGGGCTTGGCAGAAGGAGTTTTAAGAATCCTCAGACCTCTAGGCATGAAACATTGCTACAAAATCTACAAAACCAGCCATGACCTTGAAGAGAGACGAAGTGCTGTATGGCTTCTAAAATATACTTCTGATAGGAAAGTTTTAGAGTACATTCCTGAATTTCTCGCTGACCCAGACGCGCATATACAAAGAACTGTCATTGAAATTCTAGATCAAATGTTGTTCTGGCGTGCCATTAACTATGAAGATATAATTCCTGTTTTAGAAGCAGCAGCCAGTCACCCTAATGAAGAAGTACGAAGACTCGCAATTGGAACAGCCAATGAAGAAACAATTCTGGGCATGGCTGACTTTACCAAAAATCTTGCAGATGCGATTCGGAGGGAACTATATAACTGGAAAAGGCGCTTAAAATTTGAAATAATTCATGGCTTTGATCTCCGCTGTGTTCCTTGGTATGGTCAATTGGAATTAAGCTTTCTCACAAGTAAAGAAGATTTTGAACTGTCAGAAGCGTATAGTGACAAGTACTATTCCAAATGGAGATTGGATGACTTACCCTGTTGCGGAAACGAAATCGAAGCTGTAAGACAGTGGATGCAAAGGGAATTCGAGAAATCTGGAGCATCATTACAATGCTTGGAACTGTTTCTCTCTGCTTGTGCTACAGCATTAAAATCTTCCCAGGTTCAGAAAATTTTACGCAAGTATAGCCTCTCGCAAGATTTTCAAATAACGGTCTTTAGCCCTAATTCGTCTTTTCCAAGGAAGAATTGCTATTAAATTCTTGGTGGTTTAAATTAGAGGCATTGAAACAAAAAGTAGCTCAGATACTAATGACTGTGGCTGCCCTCTAGGTATTGTAGATACAGCCGCTAAAATTCCTGGTACTAAACAACAAGGTCTAACAATCCCGTTGCACACCGACCGAATCAAGTTAGTTGTTGTAGCTGAGAGATTCCTAGCGGCGGGTGAATGGGGTCAATAGACAGCTT
>DATNQR010000568.1:0-9893 GCA_036703905.1 Thermosynechococcaceae cyanobacterium | reverse complement strand
CGGCCTCCAATAAGCGACGATCGAGCTTCTCCAGAGAGGCATACAAAATCAGCACCATGTAGGGCAGTAGCCCATAGCTCATGCCCAACAGCACCGCCGCAGGACGATTGAGAATATCCAGAGGTGGCAGTCCCAAGCTGGTGAGGAGCGTGTTGAGAACGCCCGTCGGCCGCAGAATTGTGATCCAGGCATAGGAGCGCAGCAGCGAGGAAGTCCACAACGGCAGCACAAAGGCCACCAGTACCAGGTTTTGCCAGCGTTTGGGAACCATGAGGGCGATCCAGTAGGCCACGGGAAAGCCCAGCAGCAAACAAACGATCGTCGTGCCGATCGCAAACAGCAGCGATCGAGCCACCACTTGCAGGTTGATCGAATCAAACTTGTCCCACTGCCCCTGGAACAGCCAGCCGCACTGATCAAACCCCAAAATTCGGCAGTAGTTGTCCAGTCCTGACGGGTTTACAACCTGTCCAGGGCGGATACCGGGAACCAGGCTCAATTCAAAGATCAGCAGGGTGGGGATCAGCAGCAGCAATCCCAGCCACAGTCCGGCGGGCAGCAGCAGCGTCAATGGCTCAACCCAGCGTGGCTGAACCTCTGGAGCGCTTTGGGAGTCGGCAGTTTGAAGTTGGGTAGCCATGGGGAGAAAAGGACGTTCAGGTGCTATCTGAGAAGGTGGCTAAACAGGTGGTCAAGATTCAGTGGATAAATCTTACATCTCTCGAATCTGCCGGGAATTAGTATCTTCTCGCCTGGAGAAAGTGTTTTTACATTAGGCTTTGCGCGCTTGAGGCTCGAAACCCTGATTTCCTAGTCCTCTTAAAGATGAAATCTCAAAATTCCCCTTTTTAAGAAGATTGGAGCATCTCTTCCGCATAAAACCTATACACATCTTATTCCTAGCTCAACCTTGATTCCTGGCTCAGCGATTCCTAGCTTAACTTTGCCGTGCACTCTAAAATCAAGCGCTGGTTCTGCACGGCATGGGGTTGAATCTTCAGCGCTTCCCGGAAAGCGCCGATCGCTACCGAATATTCACCCAGCGCCATGTGGCACAGTCCCAAACCGTGCAGTGCCCCAAAGTGAATGGGGTTGAGGCGAATGACCTGCTCACAGTCAGCGATCGAGGCTCGGTAGCGCCGTTGCAGATAGTAAAGCAAAGCGCGGCGATTCCAGGCTTCAGCAAAATCCGGCAGACTTTCGATCAAGTCAGTCAGCAAGTCTTCTGCTTCATCCAGGCTGCCTTGCTCCAGCAAGTTTTGGGCCTGTTGAAGCCGTGCCAAACCTAGCGTTCCTTTCTGACCAAACCAAAGTTGCCACAGGATTTGGGTCGCCCGATCGCGCACGGCTCCGGTGGGGTTTTGCAAGTCTTCTAGTAAAGCGGCGATCGACGGATCACTCATGGTGGTTGAACATCACTGTAAATTTCCCTAGGGATTGAAGCGGGTAGATTGATGAAACTACTGAAGGTTCTCTTTTTGGAACTACGGCGGAACTACGGCAATCTCGCTGGGTATGCTACAGGCAGCAACGGACTACACCAAGCTTCTCTACTTGGTTTCCATCTGGTTTCTATAATAGTGTTTATGCTGGCGGTTCTCCGGCGATCGGCTTTGGAGTCGTTGAGGTAGAACAATCATCGGGGGCGCAATTCATGAAACTTCAGCCCTGGCCCCACAGCCGCTTCAAACGGTTGAAGCTGCGAGCTTCGTTCATTTTGGCCGTGACGATCGTCGCTTTGACCTGTGCCGTGGGGCAACGCTTCTACAATGCTCCAAAGCTGGACATCGGCAAGGCGGCCACAGAGACGATCTACGCTCCGGCAACCGCAACTGTGGAAGATCCCAAAGTCACGGACGATCGTCGCAAAGCCGCCCGTAAGGATGCCGCCTCGGTGCTGATGCTGGATCAGGCAGTCAGCCAACGTGTGCAGCAATCCCTTCAACAAAAACTCAACCAGGGCAGCGAATTACGCCGATCGGCGGGGCCATTTCCCTTCACCAAGTCCACAGTTTTGTCAGTGCCAGCGCAAGTCTATCTGCGCCAGAGCGAAGAAACCGACTGGCAAGCGATCCTCAGCGCTTTGCCTGGGTCTAACTCGCCTCCCGATTCGTCCTCTCCTCCGTCTAATCCCGGTCGGCAACAGGCGATCGCAGAGCTTCAAGCCTATCAACAGGTGGCGAATCTGGAAGAATACTTCGCTCTGGTGCAGGTAATTTCTCAGACCAGATTTCGCTATGCTGCCGCCCTCAAAGCTTTACGATCGCCTGACTCGGCAGCTCCCCCGCTCTACGATTCGGCGCTGCTGACCCTTTCCGAAGACGACTGGCAGCAAACGCAAACCAAGACCTTGCAGATTGCCGAGGAGATGCTGGCCCAAGGGCTTCCCCTCGGATTGCCCACTGAGATCGTGCAGGTGGCGATCGAGCTACGGGTCAAGAATGCGCTGGCCGAGCCAGGACGGGCGATCGCGGTTTCCCTGCTGCTGAATTCTCTAGAACCCAACCTGGTGCGAGATGAAGCCCAAACGCGCCAGAAGGCAGACCAAGCAGCGCTGGAGATCAAACCAGAACTGGTCAAAATTCGCCGAGGAGAAGTGATTGTTCGATCGGGTGAAACCATCTCCTCGGCAGATTTCGCTCTGCTGGATCACTTCGGGCTAAGTCGGCGGGGCACGGATTGGTGGGGGCTGTCCGCCTTTGGAGCGCTCGTAAGTGGAGCAGTTGGACTCTGCGGCGGGGTGGCCTGGAAAACCAGCTTAAAACTGCGGCGGCGCGATCGTTTGCTACTGCTACTGCTGACTTTAACAACGCCTCTCTTGCTGCTGCTAAGAGTTCCGGGAACCAACCTGACCGCCGTGGGGCTGCTGGTTAGCACGTTCTATGGCGCTCCTTTGGCGATCGCCGTCTCTGGCTTGCTGGCGCTGCTGCTGGCGATCGGGATGCCCGTTAGTTGGGTAGCTCTGCTGCCCAGTGCTGCTAGCGGATTGTTGGCCAGCGCTCTAGCAGGACGGCTACGATCGCGAGAAGAATTGACGCTGCTGGCGGTGGGCGTAGGCGTGCTTCAGGGAGCGCTGTATTTGCTGCTGAATGTGGCTTCGGGCCCAACCTGGTACAGACTGCTGGGTGCAAGCACAATTCAAGCGCTGCTGGGGCTAGGCTGGTGCATTGTGGCGATCGGTACCAGTCCTTTTTTGGAGCAGGGGTTCGATTTGGTCACGACCAGTCGCTTAGTGGAGTTGGCTAACCCCAATCGCCCTCTGCTGAAGCGTTTGGCCGCCGAAGCGCCGGGAACCTTCCAGCACACGCTGTTTGTAGCCAATCTGGCCGAGGCCGCCGCCCGTGCCCTCAACTGCAATGTAGAACTCACCCGCGCCGGGACGCTCTACCACGACATCGGCAAAATGCACGATCCCCTCGGTTTCATTGAGAATCAACGGGGCCTAGCCAACAAGCACGATCAGATTAACGATCCCTGGATCAGTGCCATCATCATCAAGAAGCACGTTAGTGAGGGACTGGTACTGGCGCGTCGTCATCGCTTGCCTAAAGAAGTTCAGACGTTTATTCCCGAACACCAGGGCACGATGCTGATTGCCTATTTCTACCATCAGGCGCAGCAACGGGTTGAGGTCAGCACCGATGCTGGGTCGCCGATCGCTGTCCTTAATGATGCTGATTTCCGCTATGACGGCCCCGCTCCTCAGTCCCGCGAAACTGGCATTGTGATGCTGGCGGATTCCTGTGAGGCGGCTTTGCGATCGCTCAAAGATGCCACTCCAGAAGCCGCTTTGTCGATGATTAACAAGATCCTTCGGGCCCGATGGCAAGACAACCAACTCGCCGGATCTGGGCTGACCCGCGAAGATCTGACCAAAATCGCCACGGTTTTTGTCGATGTTTGGCAACAGTCCAACCACCAGCGCATTGCCTATCCCAAGCTCAATTTTCCTTAAAGACTGACCTGAGTCGATCGCGTCGCCAGCCTCACTGCCAAGATTGTGCCCTTCAAATCGAGATGAAGGTAATAAGGTAGTAAGGAAGTTTGAGGGCACTGCCCCCGACCCCAGAACCAGAATATCAACGGCTGGGGGATCAGCGTTCCAAGGCTCAAGGGCGCGAGTCCTGCTCAAGAGGTTTCGGCAGCTTAATGATAAAGCTTGTTCCCTTGCCTTCCGCACTCTCAACCTCGATCGTTCCCTGATGTGCCTCAATTAGATTCTTCGCCAAAAATAATCCTAATCCCCAGCCTGTTTGATCTTCAGCAGAGGTTGTTCGGCGAAATTGCTGAAACAGAATGGATTGAGCGCTCAAGGCGATCGGAGCGCCTTCATTATGAACCGTGAGGCTAATCTGCGTTTGGGTTTGCTGAAGCGTGAGGGTAATTGGTGTGTCATCGGCACCATATTTCACAGCATTAACTGCTAAGTTTTCGATCACTCGCCGAATTTCTTTAGGGCTGCAATAGCTCTTGACACCGGAACCAGAGACCACAACAAACCGTCCTCCATAAGCAAAGTTCAAATCCTGCACCACATCCTGAACTAGTACTGATAGATCGTAATCTTCAAAGTCCATCTTTAAGGGTTGTCCAGCCCGCAGGCGACTCGCATCAAGCAAATTTTGAATCATCGAATCTAGGCGATTGATGGAACTAATCATCCTCGCTGCCACATCCATGTGGGCGTCTCCCCGTTCCAGCCGCCGCAGCATTAATTGAGTTCCCATTTTCACAACATTGATGGGATTCCTGAGATCATGGGTGAGCGTCACCATAAATAGCTCTTGAATATCTTGCAGCGTCTGGGAAAACTGAGTGGCAGCATCGTTAACGGCTTGCTCTAGAGAAGTGATGATGATGTCTCGATCCCTCACTTCTAAGGGTGCTTCTTCCTCTAGAACCTGAAAAATGACTTGTCGGAGGAGGTGGTACTCGAAGATGAGTTGACTCATGGAGTAATCGGCATAGCCTGCCCGTTCCTGCCCGTGCTGCTTGCCAATGCGAGTGCTTTCTGTCTCGTCGGCTGCGATTCGGGCCTCTGTCCTAACAATTGTATTTGAGAGTTCATCAACCAGTTGATCTAAATACAGAGGCAGCGAATCTCGCAGGACATGCGAGTCTTGATGCACTGCTGCATAAACTTCATTCCGCGCCCGCTCTTCCCATAACCGCATGATTCTTCCAGCATTTTGCTTCAGACGATCGGAGGTTCGGTTAGGCGTCATAACTAGTTCTCTGCATGACCGGAGAGAGACACATTCCTATTTTGGGGGGATCTAAGTTAGAGAGAATTCGATAGAACCAAGTTAGAGAGAATCTAAGTCCAGCGCTTTGGAGCCGCCCTGCTCCAGCTGAGCCAGGATCTTACCAAGCTGCGACCATACCAGCCAAGCAATCAGGATGGTTAAAGGGAGAGCAACGATGTAGGCCAGAGTAGAAGAAAAGCCGAAGATTTCCATACCAGACGACAGGAAAAAGCAAATCCCGATCGCAATGCCTAGAAAGGGAAAGAACAGCGAAAATCCTTGAAGATTGGCAAGGGTGCGGGTCGATCGATTTCTAGACCACTCCTGCACCGATTGTTTCAGTACCGCTTCAAAGGCAGTGCCGCAAGCCAGGCTAATCAGCAAGCCTGCAAACATCAAAAAGTAGGGCGGTTCAGAGAAGTTATACACAGCAATTCCTCGTGGAGCGTGGAGAGATGATTGGGGAAATGGGAAATATTAGGGAGTATGGAATACAGCCATCGTTGGATTTGATGGCAAAGATACCCGCTTTCCACCCTACCACTTCATCTCCCCATCACTCCATCTCTCCATCACTGCTCTCTGAAATTCATAAAGGCTAAAGCAGGTGGGATCAGGGCAGTTCCAGCACTAGAGAATTCCGCGATCGCCACGCTAAACAGCCGAGCCGGATTCAGGTCGTCTTTGATCAGGTTCCACAGGCGCTGCACTTCCTCGGTGTGGAGGCGATCGTCTTCAGTTACAGCAATGAGCAACTGCCGCCGCAGGAACCGGCCTTCATCGGAGAGGAGATACTGCAACCCTAACCGTGCAGTGGGCAAAAGGTCGAAATCCCTGTCAGCACGAGCGATCGAGATCAAGTTTTCTAGCCGCTCCCACTGAAACTTGCTGTCTTTGAACAGCACTTCGATCAGACGACGGCGCAACTGAGGTGATTCTCCCGTTAGCAATTGCTTGGCCACATAGGGATAGGCGACCTCAACAATCTTGAAGTTGGGGTTAAGGGTAAGGGCTAGACCTTCTTGAGTGATCAGCGATCGAATGATCAGCGCAAACTTAGCGGGCAAACGGAAGGGATACTCATACATCAACTCCGAGAACCGATCGGTGATCGTGCGAAAGTTGAAATCCTGAACTCGTTCCCCCATCACATCGCCTAGAACTGCTTCTAGCGCTGGGACGATCGGGCGAATGTCAACGTCAGGAGTCAGGAAGCCCAGCTTGACGAAATCTTTCGCCAAGTCAAAGTAGTCTTTGTTGATTAAATGCACAAGGGCATCCACCAAGGTCTCTTTAGCAGATTCCTCAAGCTGATCCATCATGCCAAAGTCGATGTAGGCCATTTGGGCATTCACGCACCTGATCGGCCCACCATCGTCTACAGTGCACTGTGGAGCCATGGCAAAGAGGTTGCCCGGATGGGGGTCAGCATGGAAAAAGCCAAACTCCAAAAGCTGCCGCAGCCCAGAAGTTACCCCAATCTCAATCAGCGTATTGGTGTCCAGTCCGGCTTCCAGAATGCGATCGGTGTGGGTTAGCTTGAAGCCGTGAATCCACTCTAGGGTCAGCACTCGCTGACTGCTGTATCGCCAGTAGATTGCCGGAACTTTCACAGTCGGGTCGTCGCGGAAATTTGTGGCAAACTTCTCAGCGTTCCGGCCTTCATTCAGGTAGTCAATCTCCTCAAACAGCTTTGTGCCAAACTCATCCACCACCAGCGTCAAGTCGTGCCCCAGATTCAGAGGCAACCAGGGAGCGGCCCAACTGGCCGCCCAGCGCATCAGGTAGAGATCCAGAGTGATGATGGGTAGAAGGTTTGGTCGCTGCACCTTGACGGCGACTTCTTCACCTGTGTAGAGCAGAGCGCGATAGACTTGCCCCAAGCTAGCCGCCGCAACAGGAGCTGGGGAAATTTCGCGATAGATGTCTTCAATCGGGCGATCGAGCTGCTCTTCGATAATGCTGAAGGCAAGCTCAGTGGAGAAGGGCGGCAACTGATCTTGCAGCTTCACCAATTCATCCAAAAAATCTTTGCGGATCAGGTCAGGGCGAGTGGAGAGAGCCTGCCCAACTTTGATGAAAGTGGGGCCTAAGCGAATCAGGATATTGCGGAGTTGCTGGGCACGCTTAAGCTTGTTTCGCTCCTCCCGGTTGAACCAGGCATCCAACTTCAGCCCCAGAAAAAAGCTGAGGAAGGAAAACATCACCCTGAGAGTACGCGAAATGGCTCTCCAGGGACGATAGCGGTAGTGGTGGGCGATCGCCACTGGATCGTACTGCCGAAACTGACTGAGGGGATGCTGACCCACGCTGACCTTTACCTCCCAGAGGAATCACATTCTCAGACAATGAGAGCAGTACTGAAAAGAATCCAGCATCACCCTCGATGAAAACATTGGATGAAGTTGAGTTCTTGACCCCCATCAAGGTGTCAGTCAAGATTCTTTCATCTACTTAATCATAGTATACGAAACTACAAACATTCTTCCTCTGGGACAGCAGAACGTTGTTCTTGATCCCTTCCGAGTTTGCGTGTGAGATCGCTGCTGCCAAGGAGTTTGGGGAGTTGTGTAGCAGTTGACCTCTGCGAGAAATATTTCAAAACCGAAACGATCGGCGGAACAAAGTACACTGCTTAATTCCTCCTCGGCTCAACCTTAGTCGAGGAGTAGACCCTGTTAAGACTTGGTTGGTTGCCCTAGACAGTTTCCGTCAAAACATCTTTGAGGGCATAGGCCACCTGCGCTTGCTGGGCTGGCGTGAGTTCAGGGAACATCGGCAGCGACAGAACTTCGTGGGAAGCCTGCTCGGAGACGGGCAACTGTCCGGGCTGGTAATTCAAGTGCTGGTAGGCGGGTTGCAGGTGCAAGGCAAGCGGATAGTAGACCATTGAAGCCACATCCTGTGCTTGAAGCAGCGATCGCACTTGATCGCGCTTCTCCTCTCTACCCGTGACCCGAATCGTGTATTGGTTCCACACGCTGCGGCCGCCTGGCATGGCTTGAGGCAGGCTGATTTTCTGGACGTGACCGAGCAACTGCTGGTAGCGATCGGCGATGGCTTGGCGCTGAGCGTTCCAGGTATCGAGGTAGCGCAGCTTGACTTGCAGAATCGCTGCCTGCACTGCATCCAAACGGCTGTTTACCCCTAGTTCTTCATAGTAATAAGCACCCTTACGCCCGTGATCTCGTAAGCGCCGGAGGGTATCGGCGATCGCTCCATCATTCGTCGTCATCGCGCCGCCATCACCACACGCGCCCAGGTTTTTTGTGGGATAGAAGCTGAAGCAGCCAATGTGACCGATCGCCCCTACTCGCTGACCAGCCCACTCTGCTCCAGTGGATTGAGCGCAATCCTCCACCACTGCTAAGTTGTGGGACTGGGCGATCGCCATCAGCTTCGTCATGTTCACGGGTTGCCCGAACAGGTGAACCGGCACAACGGCGCGGGTGCGATCGGTGATGGCCGCCTCGACTTGCTGCAAATCGAGATTAAAGCTGTCCCCGTCAATATCTACAAAAACTGGCGTTGCGCCTACAGCGCTGATGGTTTCTGCGGTGGCGACAAAAGTAAAAGGCGTGGTGATCACCTCATCTCCAGCGCCAATCTTCAGCGATCGCAGCGCCAAGTACAGCGCATCGGTTCCAGAGTTGCAGGCAATACACTCCGAAGTTCCAATGTATTGGGCGAACTGCTGCTCAAATTCGACCGTTGCACCGCCGATGTAGCGACCGGAAGCCAGCACTTCCAGGGCGGCCGCGTTGATTTCTGCACCAATGGCTTTATATTGTTCCGACAGATCAAACGGGGGGATCTTATTCACTCAACTAGTACCAAGCGTCTGTAATTAATAGAATCAAACTTTGTCTCGAATGGGAATGGTGTCGCGAGGGTATGGACTCGGTAACGCAGTTAATTTGGGCGCTAGGGCTGATGGGAATCGCGATCGCCCTATCAGCGTGGCAACGGCTGGGGCTGGAGTGGAGTTTGGCAGTAGCAACGGGGCGAACGGTACTGCAACTGCTGGTGGTGGGCTATGTGCTGGCGGCGGTGTTTGAGTTCAAAAATCCCTGGGTTGTGCTGGGGCTGTTGGGGGTGATGGCCACGATCGCGACGATCGTGGCACGAAACCGCATTAGCAAGAAGATTCCTCAGCTCTTGCCCTTGGTGGGTGGGTCGATCCTGACGGGAACGCTGCTAACCCTGGTGTACACAAATTTGCTGGTGATCCAACCGCCTCTCTGGTACGAACCCCGGTTTTTGATTCCTTTAACGGGAATTGTGCTGGGCAACGCGATGAATGTGGCGGCGATCGCGGGGGAACGCTTGGTCAGCACTCTTAACGCCAGTCAGCTAGAAATCGAAACTCACCTGTGCCTAGGGGCAACACCGCAGCAGGCCGTAGCGCAGTATCGCGGAGACGCGATCAAAGCGAGTCTTATCCCTACCCTAAACACCATGATGGTGATTGGACTGGTGACGCTACCGGGAATCTTGACGGGGCAGTTGCTCGGAGGTGCGCCGCCGCTTCAGGCAGTCAGCTACCAAATGGTGATTATGTTCATGCTGGCGTTTGCCGATCTGGTAACAACATCAATAGTGACGTGGGGGATCAGTCGAAAGTTCTTCAATCAGTTTGATCAGTTT
>DATNQR010000567.1:0-3207 GCA_036703905.1 Thermosynechococcaceae cyanobacterium | reverse complement strand
GGGCGCAGCGCATCGGCGAGAAAGACGCGAAATGCATCCAATTTGGCGGCACGGCGCGACCTCTCTTCTGCTTGTTTGCGATCGGTGATGTCATTGAAAAGAAGCGCGACCTTGTGCTCATGCGGTTCGCCAATGCGGAAGGCGTTCGCGTCAAACCATCGACCCATGACGCGGGAATAATCGATGAAGCGCTTCGGCTCACCCGTCAGGGCAACCGTGCCGTAGAAGTCGATCCAAAACGGCTCAATCTCTGGCACAAGCTCGCGAATGGTTTTGCCGAGGGCATGCTTGAGCCCAGTTTGCTGCTCAAAGACCGGGTTAACCTCGATAAAGCGATAGTTGATTGGCTTTTGTCCTTCATCGAAAATCAATTGCAGAATGCAAAAGCCTTCGTCCATCGACTCGAACAGCGATCGATATTTTGCTTCTGATTCACGCAGGGCCGCTTCTACCTGTTTGCGATTGCTGATGTCGTTGAAGAGAGTCGCTACCTTGTGCTCGTGCGGCTCGCCGATGCGGAAGGCGTAAACATCGTAAAGACGCTTAAGCTCCTCGGCAGGGTTTTCAAAGCGCACAGGTACGCCTGTTAGCGCAACTTCGCCGTAAATCTCAAACCAATGTGCATCATGCTGCGGCACCAATTCGCGAACTGTTTTGCCAACTACGTTCACCAGCCCCGTGTGTTTCTCAAACGCTGGATTGACTTCAAGAAAACGATAATCGTCTGCTTTTCCAGTTTGATCAAACAAAACTTCGATCAGAGAAAAGCCCTCGTCCATTGACTCAAACAGCGTGCGGTACTTTGCCTCACTTGCCCTCAGAGCCGCCTCCGCCAGCCTGCGCTCTGTGACGACCTGTGTTCGACCGCCCACTGCCTCAACCGAACCATCAGCAGCAAGTAGGGGAACGAAGATGTATTCGTATTGTCCTATTACGCCTGCTGGGTTAGTGTAGGTGGACTCGCCTTCTACGGACTGCGCCGTCTCGATCACCTGGCGGATCTGCGCCTCGTGCAATCTGATAAGCTCGTCAGGGTAGCCCAGGTCGAAGAAGTTCTTGCCAACCGCCTGATCTAGAGTCAGCCCCCACAGATCTAAGAGCGGTTGGTTCACATACCGGAAGCGCCCTTCCAAGTCGAAGAGGTAGACAAACTCTTGGAGGCGCGCAAGCACCGTGTCGAAGATCTCAAGCTGCTTGTTGCGCTCTTCCTCCAGTTGTCGGCTTTCTCGCTCAGATTCGCGCAGGGCTTCCTCAGCCTGCCTGCGTGCGGTAATGTCCCGCGAAATGCATAGCAACCGTTCAACTTGCCCCTCTGCCCCTCGAATGGAACTTACTTTGCTATCCCACCACTTGGGTTCGCCGCTGAGGGTCGGACGATAGCCTTGAAAGGTGGCAACTTTGCCTGCTCTTGCCTGGGCGATCGCCTCAATTGCCGCTCGCTGATCTGCGCCTTGCCAATATTCTGCCCAGGGCGTGTTGAGGAAAGGCGTGATATCTTGGATGCCCAGCAATGCTTGCCCCGCCGGACTCATGAGCAGAATTCGTCCCTCTAAGTCCAACACCTTGATGCAGTCATCGCTACTCTCAAGAATCTGCTGATTAAACTGCTCGCTTTGACGCAACGCCGTGGCTGCCGTCTGCTGCAACTGCTGCATACTGTTCAGGGCAGCAGCGGTAAAGCCTCCCAGGCTCATCATCAGCCGCTGATCCTCCGCATCAAAACGCCGTGCCTCTGTGTGGGAGACAACCCATAGTGTCCCTAAGGGGCGATCGTTTGCCTGCAAGGGAATCAGCAATCCCTCCACGACGGGAAACTGAGGATGGAACAAATAAGTGAAAAACCGCTCGGGATAGCTGTATAGCTGAGGTTGTTTACAAGTAAGGGTTGTGCCACAGGGACTAAAGTTGCCAGGAGTCGTGCTCTGCTCTAATGGTTCTAGTGCACCGGCGATCGCCACCCACCGGAAAACCGATGTACCATCCGTTGCGGTTTCAAGTAAGCTGACTCCCACCGTATCGGCTCGGCAAAGATCGATCGCCAAGTGAACGAGCGTTTTCAGCATGGACTGAGGATCGTCCATCAGATGTTGAGCAAGGGTGCGAAGGGCTTGGCTTTCCGCTGCAAAGTCGGGCGGTCGGGCGGGGCGGCTTGCCAGCACCTCTGTGATCAGAACGTCGGCTTCAGTGATTCCTGGGGAATTCTGGGATGAATCTCTGCCTGCAAGATCAGAGCGGTGGAGAGTATCAGTCATCGAGTCTCCATCCTCACTCTGAGAAGTATTGGGTAAACATATCCTTTCCAGTATCACCCATCTGATGCAGCAGGTGTTCAATTTGCTTCAATGCGATTGGTAAAGGCCTGGTTCGCCTATTCTCCCAGCGATTGACGCTTTGAAATGAAACTCCTAGCCTCACAGCAAACTTGGCTTGCGAGAGTTCTAGGCGTTGTCGCGTTTCTCGCACCAGCTCTGATAGCTCTGCTTGGCTGATTGTAGGCATAGAGCATGAATCATGAACTTGCATTGATTACCGATACCACAGGGTATATCGATCGTCCTCTCTCATACGGCAAAGGGAATGCCAGGTAGCTAGCGGAGTGCTATTTGTCATGCTCATTTCAATTACAAGCTTAAGTCAATAGGGATTGTTAATAAACAATCGCGAAAAGAGGGATTTTTGGCAGTCTAGCGCTGCTCGCGGAAGCGGCGGTGATAGTTGTGCAGTCTGACAACTATCCCAGCAAGCGATCGATTGTCCAAGTTTTTAGGACGACTGGAACTAAGGCTCAACTGGCTAGCGATCGAGCCACAATGCCCTGGTTGCCCAAATCTCCTAACGCTTTGTAGAAGTTGCCATGAATCTGGCGCAAGTCAAAGAACCAGACGAAGCGATCGCTGCGGCTTCTGGGCGGCGGCTACGGCGAGTTTTGCTGAGGATTCCTGGTGGCTAAAAGACGGAGAACCCATCCTGCCTTACACCTGCCTGGACAAACACTCGGTTGCCCTGCTGCCTCCGGTTCGCAGTCACTATGAGTTGTTTAATTGACTTACATCAAACCGAGGGGTAGCCGTAACCGGGACAGCGCTAGGTCTGGCAATAAGATAGCCTTGAGCAAACGTCGCACCTCGGTCTTGCAGCCAGTGGAGTTCTTCGATGCATTCGATCCCTTCAGCCACAGTCTGAATATCTAGCTTCTGAGCAATCTCT
>DATNQR010000566.1:0-3080 GCA_036703905.1 Thermosynechococcaceae cyanobacterium | reverse complement strand
TCAAAAATCTGCTCAACTGTGCCGTACTCAATCAATCGCCCAACCCCGTCCTGAACCCAAAAGAGGGCAGCATAGTCAGCAATCCGTCGCGCTTGGGCTAAGCTTGGATTGGCAGCGTCACGTCAGCGAAGACAAGTTTCTCCCCGTAGTGCAAACTCAGCTGCTCAGTCTGAATCAAAGGCTGAGGCTCAGGGTGAGGCAACCCCGACTGTAACAGCAGTTCATGCCGAGCCTCCGTCGGTTTAGGTGTACTCATAGAGCCTATCCAAAAAATCCTTCAAGTAATAACAAAACATCTCTTTTCATCTGCGTTCATCTGCGTCCATCTGCGGTTTCAAATCTCATCTTTACTTTTCCGATAAGCTCATAACGGCGTAATCCTCCTCTGTAACCAATGCTCACCCAACCATGCTGCCGTCCCATTAATCAGCAGCAGCAAAACTAACAACACTAAAGCCGATGCGTAAGCGTTGCCATCCCCCCCAGATACATTCATCGAGAGGTCGAAGATGTGGATGGAGAGGGCACGTCCAGAATCAAGCAGAGACTCCGGCATCCGATCCACATAGCCACTGGTGAAGATGAGTGCAGCAGTTTCGGCGCTCGCTCTAGCCATCCCCAGTACCAATCCCACCACAAGTCCTGGAACTGCTGCTGGCAGGAGCAAGTGCCACAGCGTCGTCGTGCGCGAAAAGCCCAAAGCCGCTGCTGAGAGCCGATAATGACTAGGAACAGCGCGAAACCCCTCCTCTGTCGAACGAATCAGAATCGGTAGCACCATGCACGCCAGCGTCAGTCCACCGGACAAAATGGAGAAGCCCAACCCTAGCGTGTTGCAGAAGAAGGCATTTCCAAAGAGTCCGAAGACAATCGACGGCACGCCTGCCAGAACATCCAAACTGCGACGTACCAGACGCCCAAAAAAACTCTTACTAGAGGTGAACTCCGCTAGCAGCACAGCCGTGCCTATCCCGATGGGAACGGAAACAGCCATGCAAACACCCAGAATCAGGAGAGTTGAAACGAGAATGGGACCAATACCTCCCCGTCGTCCCGCATTCTCAGGCGCAGCGGTGAGAAACTCCCAGGAAAGCCGTCCCGCACCGTGCCAAATGATGTCGCTCAGTATCCAGAGAAACATAGCGGTTACCACAGCAGCGATCGCCCAAACGACAATCGTAGGGAGTGGGAGAAGACGCGGGGACGCCCGGAGCTTTAGTGAGGAGACGCGGGGACGCACAGATGGGGAGATAATCCTGACTCCTTGGTTCTCACTCATAAATTCTCCCCTTGCTGATTACCTCAGCCGCTACAACCAGTGCGATAATCAGTGCCATCAGCACCAAGCCGCTGAAAAAGAGTGCTGAACGGTGGTCTCCCGTTGCATAAGCCATCTCCAGCGCAATATTAGCCGTCAATGTCCGCATTGGGTCAAACAGACTTTTGGGTGTCTGCACCACATTGCCGCAAACCATGAGAATTGCCATTGTTTCACCAATAGCGCGTCCCGTTTCTAAAATCACGCCCGTGAAGAGTCCCGATTTTGCGGCTGGGAAGACAACACCCCAAATCGTCCCCCACCGGGAGAATCCCAGCGCCGCCGCACCCCGCAGGTACTCTGGGGGAACTTTGGCGAGGCTGGCGTCTGCCATGAGTGCGATCGTTGGCAAAATCATAATCGTGAGGATGGCAATGCCAGCCAGTAAGCTCGTTCCCGGCGGTTGAATGCGTCCAATCAGCGGCACCAGTACGACCAAACCCCAGAACCCGTAAACAACTGAGGGAATTCCCGCCAACAACTCGATGAGCCGTCGATAGAGTCCAGCGATCGCAGGGGGTGCGTAGTAGTGGCAGAAGACAGCAGACAGAATCCCCAGTGGTGTCGCTACTAGCACCGAACCCGCCATTGCAAGTAAGGTGCCCCAGAGCATGGGGGTGAGGTTGTAGAGTCCTTCTGCGGGATTCCAGGACGCATCAGTGAAGAAGCGCAATAGCCCGACGTGTTGCACAACTGGCAGCGCCTCCAACCCTAGAAACACCACAATCAAAACGACGATCGCACCCGCAACAACAGCGCAGCCCCGCAGCGTCCAGACGAGGATTTGGTCACTTCGAGAGTGAGACAAAATTTTGCTCTTTGACAATGCTTTGCACCTTTTGCGATCAGCTTTGCTGGTGCGCGAAGCGCAATCGCGCGAAATCAATGAATTCCTTATCCAACCCTTGCGACTGGGTTTTCGTCACCAAGTTGAGGGGACGGGAAATGGGGAACGTCCCGTTTTGCACATTTGCTGTTGTGGCTGCTACCCCATTAACGGGCAGTAGCTTGACAGGAACGCCGTTTACTGCATCATGTTCCGCTGTCCCAATCGACACGTATCCAATCGCATTGGGATTACCCGCCACCGTCTTGATTCCCTGCTCGTTGTCACCAATCACTACTTGAGCCTTGATGTCGCTATTCTTGAGCTTGAAGTAGTGCGTGAACAGTTCTAGGGTGGAGCGTCCTTCTGCTTTATTGACCACAGTGATGGGAGCGTCTTTACCTCCTACCTGCTTCCAGTTAGCAATCTTGCCGGTGTAGATATCGACGACTTGGCGATCGCTCAGGGACTTTACCGGATTGTCTTTGTGAAGGATGATACTAACACCATCACGGGCGATGGAGAACGCTTGGAGGTCTTTTTCATCATCCTTGAGGGCGCGAGACACCATACCAATGTTGGCAAGTCCTTTGCGAGCATCCGTAATGCCGCGAGAGGAACCACCGCTTTGCACATCTATCCGCACATCGGGATGTTCCGCTTCAAAGCGCTTGCCGATTTCAGCCGCCAGTGGTGCAACTGTACTGGAACCCGTTAATACCAGCTTGCCCTGTAACTTATCAGTGGATTGTGTTGACGCGGCTGGTGGCTTGGTACAGGATTGCAACCAGAGACAGGCAGCCAAACCCATAGAAAGCGGTGCCAAAATTCGTAACTTCTTCATGTGATGGACTGATGTTTTAATGTCGGTTTCAGTCAGGTCTGCCAAAACTTTCAGCTTGCGGACACAAAAAGACTGGGGTAACTCGCTTTTCT
>DATNQR010000565.1:0-1833 GCA_036703905.1 Thermosynechococcaceae cyanobacterium | reverse complement strand
TGATGCTCAAGCCGCGATCGTCGAAAGCCTGCTCACCAAAATGCTGATCTGCGACTCCTACTCCGTCGCCCAACTCGAAGAAGCGATCGGCTGGTTTCAGCAGCAGGGCGATTGGGTTTCCTGTCCCTTTGAGCAGGTGTGGGGCAAAACCTTAGCCCAAGAGATTGTCCGAGAACTCCGCAATCAAGCTGAGTAATACCGATTTCAAAAAGTTACGCAACAGATGGATGATTTGTAGGGGCGCACGGCCGTGCGCCCCTACCCAGATCTGTCGCTTTCATTTAGGGAAGTGGTATAACTCCTGCCAGCCTCAGCACATTGCTCAGTCCTGGGACTACAAACCTTTCCATGCAGCAGTTTTATGCCCAGTGGGGCGTGAGCCAAGAAGCGATCGCTTGGAGAGATTATTCGCGCGGCAGCTCTGACAATTCGGTGCCAGAAGCGCTGAGCGATCGACTAACACGCTCTCTGATCAGTTCGATCGCTCTGCTAGGGGTTGACCAAGGGCAATGTGGGAACCGGGCAAAGTGGTATAGCCTAGCTGCTCGAAGTAATAGAGCGCGGCTTCTTCAACATCAGATTCGGTAAAGCGACTGGTCATCGAGTGTCGATTAACCTACGGCGGGGGCGGGGCGCTGACCATTTTGGGGCTGACGCGGATTGGTTGCAGGGTTAGAGCGCTGCGCTGTGGGCGTATATCCCGCGTTCAATTCCGCTCTTGACAAGCACTACTTTTTCTTAACTTGACACTAATGTTCGGTTTCTATATCCCCACCCTTGTAAATTCTCTCGAATCACATTCTCCCATCGTGCCGATTCCCTAAACTGCTCTTCCAACTTTGCTGTCAACCGCTGCATTTTCTCCTCACGCCTCCCCCATCTCCTGAACCATCCTTTCCACTGTCTCCTTCAACGGCGGCAAATTATTCTGCACGATCGCCCAGACCAAATTCAGCGACACCCGGAAATACTCATGCACCACAATATTTCTAAACGCTATAACCTGCGCCCACGGCACCTCTGCATACTGATTCATCAAATCAGCCGATAACGAATTCGCCGCTTCTCCAATGATCTGGAGATGATGCACCACCCAAACCTGAATCAGTTCTTGCTCATCAAACGCCTGCCGTCCTTGACTGGTATATCGCTCGATCGCCGTGATGGCATCCAACATATCTTGCAGCCGTTCCGCTTCACGCCTCATAGCGCCACAGCCTCGCGCAACACGCGATCGCGAATCCGCTCTTTCAACATATCCACCGTCGCAATATCCACCTTGCGATCGAGAAGCTGCTCCAAATCCAGCAATAACCCACCCGGAAACCAGGGCGTGATTTTCTCCAAATCGTAATCCACCAAAAAATCAATATCGCTATCTTCCGTTGCTTCCCCCCGTGCCACGGAGCCAAACACCCGCACATTGTAAGCTCCATGTTTTTTAGCCACAGCGAGAATTTGCGATCGGCGATCGCCTAATACCTCATTGATGCCTAAGCCTGTTCTGGTTGTCATGTGCGTACATCCCCAACGCTTTCAGGTTTTGCCGGATTGCTGCTTCCAGTTTGGCACTTTCGGCAAACTGCTCCTCCAGCTTTGTCGTCAACCGTTGCATCTTCTCCTCAAACGGTTCATCGTCATCTTCAGCTTCCTCTGCTCCCACACGATCGAACAGGCGATCGACTCTCTCATTCCCCGGAGGAAACCCAATGCTGATTTTGAATGATACTCAAGCCGCGATCGTCGAAAGCCTGCTCACCAAAATGCTGATCCGCGACTCCTACTCCGTCGCCCAACTCGAAGAAGCGATCGGCTGGTTTCAGCACCAAGGCG
>DATNQR010000564.1:0-2443 GCA_036703905.1 Thermosynechococcaceae cyanobacterium | reverse complement strand
ACTCCTAGCCCTCGTCCTAACACCACCAACTCTGGTCAGCCTACGGATGACGGTCAGAGAACTAGCCCCACTAATGGCTCAGTGATCCAGGAACGCAGTGGCACGACTGGCCCCAGCACTTCTAGCAGCGACCAGCCCAGCAACACCTCCACCACCTCTGACCAGTCCACACAAGGTGTGCGTGCCCTTTGGTAAACCTTTGAAGCCTTCTGGCACTTGAGAAATTCCAGTACAGTCTGGTTTCTTAAGCACTAATAACTTAAAAGTAGGGAGCTAACCGCTCCCTACTTTTTTTGCAAAGGTAAGCCTTTTGAGAGGGGAGGGGTTTGGCAAATCCATCTCCATAAAGGATGGGAATTGCCTTGTTGCCGAATTCGAGAAACCTGCTGCTCCAAACGCTGGCGATCGCGCGGTGACAATCCCCAGAGCAAACTGCGAGTTTGCCAAACCAGCACAGCTACCGTCGCGCCAATGCAAAGAGCTAGACTGACCGCTGCGCCCCGATCGAACACCAAACCGTAGCGCAGAGCCGCCCAAGTGAAGTTTTCAAGCGCTAGGGCGATCGTGCGCTGCAATCTCCACAGGCTCCAAGCGCCGAGCGTTAACCAAAGCAGACCTACCACTAGCCAACGCCCATAAACCGTGAGCCGATGCAGTCGATCGACTTCCTGGTGAAAGGTTGCGTCTGATGACGCTTCCGGTGAGGGCGTTGGCATTGCGGCATTGCCTTTGATAAATCAATGTAGAGGGCTAAGGTTAAGCGTCGTTTGAATTGGGCAAATCGGCTGCAACTTCTGCGTTAGCTACCGACTTTTCGGTGCGCTCTCGCCACCAAGACAGCAGCGTACTGGCGATGAAAATACTGGTATATAAACCTGTACCAAACCCGATGATCTGAGCCAGGGCGAAATATCTCAGAGTTTCGCCGCCAAACAGCAGCAGGGCAAACAACGTCAGCATCACGATAAAGGCAATGTTCAGCGATCGAGTCAGGGTTTGGTTGACTGCATCGTCCACGACTCGGCTAAACGGTTGATTCGGATTGAGTTCCATCAGTTCACGAATGCGATCGTAGATCACGACTGTATCGTTAACTGAAAAGCCTGTAATCGTCAGCAAGGCCACTACAAACAAGCTGTCTACTTCCACCTGAAGCGGCGACAGTCCCAGAACTGCAAAGATGCCGACCGTAATAATGATGTTATGCAGTAGCGCCAGGATGCCAAAGATAGCAAAGTCAAGCTGGTAGCGCAGACTGATATATACAACAATGCCCACAAAGGAAATCAGCAGCGCCAGCAGTCCAGAACTCAGCAGTTGCCGACCGATCGTTGGGCCCACCGTATCAATCTGCGTTCTTCTGGGATCGAAGGCGCCAAGCTTGTCCGACAGTGACTTTTGCAGGGCGGTGCGCTCATCAACATTCAGATCTTTCGTCCGAATTGAGATCGCCCGTTGTTCATTGCCCAACACTTGAATGCTGCTGTTGCCCAACCCCCGCTCTGCCATCACCTCTCGCGCTGCATCCAATGACAGCGGCCGATCGCAATTCTGTGGCTTGCTGCAATCTAGCTCAAACTGAAGCCGGGTTCCGCCGACAAACTCCAGACTGGGCCGCAACGGGCTACCTAACTGCTTCCAGGAAATGCCGATCGCTACCAGTCCACTCAGAAGCGCAACGGTTGAAAGTGTCCACCAGATTTTGCGGGTTTTGTTGACCTGGAGGCGCGGTGTAAGGTCGGCGGTGGTTTGGGAGGGATTGCGAATGAAAAACCGAGGCTGACGCAGGCCTGGCATGCCGATCGCCACCAACAGCAGGGTTCGGCTACAGGTCACGGCCGTAAAGAAGCTGATCACCACACCCAGAGCTAGGGTTAAAGCAAAGCCTTTCACCACCCCTGCACCTAACCAAAACAGCGCTGCACAGGCGATCGCCACCGTAACGTTACCGTCCAGAATGCTGGAGAACGCTCGGTAGAAACCAGATTCTACCGAGCGGTACAAAGACTTGCCTGCACGCAGTTCTTCCCGTGTCCGCTCAAAGATCAGCACGTTGGCATCCACTGCCATACCAATACTGAGAATGAACCCAGCTACTCCCGGCAGCGTCATCGTCACGCCCAGCAAACTGTAGCTGGCCCAGGTCAGAATGGCATAAATCACCAGGGCTAAATCCGCGATCGCCCCAGGCAATAAGTAATAGACTCCTAGGAACAGCAGCACCAGAACTAGACTGCCAGCACTGGAGTAAATACTTTTCTCAATACTGTCCCGTCCCAAAGTTGCGCCCACGGTGCGGTTTTCCACAACCTCGACTGGAACGGGTAACGCGCCACCCCGTAGCTGAATGGCCAGGTCATTAGCTTCCTCTGCCGTAAAGCGACCTGTGATCACGGCATTGCCGCCTGTGATGCCCGTTTGGGCAAACTCCACTCCCACAGTC
>DATNQR010000563.1:0-2005 GCA_036703905.1 Thermosynechococcaceae cyanobacterium | reverse complement strand
AGCGGCGGGCAAACGGCCCCACAAAAATTTTGTGTTCCAGTCCCGAACTGGTGGGCAGCAGAATGTATTTCACGTCGCCGTGCTGCGCCACTAGCTCCTGCACTAGACGAATACACTCGATCGTGGGAGCCACAGGCGCATAGACTAGTAAACCACCCGCCTCCAGCCGCACCACCGTCATCCGAATCGGGACAACTGTGTAGAGAACGCCTTGCACCTGATCAAAAGTCCAAATCGTATCTTTAACCACTTCTTGGCGCAGCGTGCGCCGTTGACCATAGGGATAGAGCGGCAAGCTGGGCCAAAACCGCCAACTCCAATCTCCTGGCTGGCTGCTCTGGGGCTGGCTGTTCAGGCTTGGTGACTGTGTCCCTGGTGCGTTGGTCATCCTGCAATCCCTCTTGCGTCCCCTAATTACAGCCATAGTCTCATAGGTTAGGATGGGATGCAGGGGTGGAACCTCTAGCTAGGGCAGTGCTCCACACCCCCTTCAAACCCAATGTCCTAAGCTGTCTGTCTACAGCAACTTTTACCGAAAATTTCTCGCTTCGCCTCAGACCCCTGGGTAAGCCACCAGCTTGCGCTTCAGCCAAATCTCAGCTTTAGCGTGAAGGTAGCGCGGGTCGGGGTGCAGGGCGATCGCTCGATCGTAGGCCGCTTGGGCCAGTCCGTAGGCCTGCATTTCCGCCAATAGCAAGCCGCGATTGAACCAGGCCTGATGATGTTCGGCATTGATGGCTACAGCCTTGTCGTAAGAGTTGAGCGCTTCGGCTGGACGCTGCAATGCACTCAGAGCATTGCCTCGGAAGCTCCAGGTGTCGCCATCACGCGGATTGATCGCCAGCGCTCGATCGAAGGCTGCGAGCGCTTCTGAGTATTGCCCAGCCGCACACAATTCACACCCCAAAACTTGCCATCCAGAGAAGTGATCCTGCTGCACGGTTCTGTCCCTTTCTGCTCAGAGCTTACCCTTTCCATTGTGAAACGATCGGGCAGCAATTCAAGTAGAGGAATCCCCTGGTTTCAGTTCGGTGGGCGATCGGTATGAAGCTTATGCCAGTAGCGCTGCTGAGGTGAGGGTTACTCTAGCTTCCTTCTCCTGGGCAACAGGGACGAGGAGCGTTCATTCCAGCATTCAGCAACGCTCTTAAGCCAGTCACGCCCTAAACTTTCAGTTTGCCTCGGAGAATGTAGGTCGTCATTTCGCCCTTCCCCTTGATCACAATCTTGTTGCGTTCTTCAAAAATGTATTGATGCTGCAAATAGGCATGCGTTATTGAACTGACTTGAATTTCATTCGGCAAGCCGTGGGACTCCATCCGACTCGCAACATTGACCGTATCGCCCCACAAGTCATAGGCAAACTTCTTCAAGCCAATCACCCCTGCAACGACTGGACCCGTGTGGATGCCGGTTCGTATCTGCAAAGTGTGCCCAGTACGCTGATTCAAGACTTTCAGGACTTGCTGCATCGCCAAAGCCATTTCCACGATCGCCTCAGCGTGATCGGTGCGGGGTTCCGGCAGTCCAGCTACCACCATATAAGCATCTCCGATCGTCTTGATCTTCTCCAATTGGTAGCTCTCAGCCAGTCCATCAAACCCAGAAAAAACTTGGTTCAGCAACTCGACCACCTCGGCGGGGGACATTTCAGAGGAGAGCTGCGTGAAGCCAACAATATCGGCAAACAGAACGGTCACTTCGCTGAAGCTATCGGCGATCGTCTGGTGTTGGTTGAGTAGCCGTTCTGCGATTGAGGGCGGCAGAATATTGAGCAATAGCCGCTCCGATCGCTGCTGCTCCTGCCGTAATTTCTGCCGAGCTTGAAACTCCGCCCTCGACAAGCGCTCATAGAGATACACCACCAGCGTTGACATAGCACTAATCCACACCATGTCAAACAGCAGATCGATCGAGGATGAGCCTGCGGGCGTGAATCTGTAGTTGACTAGCCAGTGGGCGCTGAAGAAAAAAGCATAGGCTCCCAGGTGAGAAACCCAGTGGG
>DATNQR010000562.1:0-5731 GCA_036703905.1 Thermosynechococcaceae cyanobacterium | reverse complement strand
CCCACTGGCCCACAGCCCCAAACCGCAACGACATCGCCGGGCTTGATGTTACAGTTCTCAGCCGCCATGTAGCCCGTGGGGAAAATGTCAGTCAAAAACAGAACTTGATCGTCCGTCAAGCCATCGGGAATTTCCAGGGGGCCCACATCCGCAAAGGGGACACGCACGTACTCGGCCTGACCACCTGCGTAGCCACCATAGAGATGGGAGTAACCAAACAGTCCACCTGCGGAGTATCCGTAGAGCTTTTCTGCCATCCACGCATTCGGGTTGGAGTTATCGCACAGTGACCAATCTTGGCGGGTGCAGAAGGCACAGTTACCACAGGCAATGTTGAAGGGAATGACGACACGATCGCCAATCTTTCGGTTCTTCACTCCCGAACCTACTTCAACAACTTCCCCCATGAATTCATGTCCCATGATGTCGCCCGTTTGCATCGTGGGAATGTAGCCATCGTACAGGTGCAAATCGGAGCCACAAATGGCAGTAGACGTGATCTTGATAATGGCATCACGAGGATTTAGGATTTTTGGATCAGGTACGTTATCGACCCGAACATCGTTCGCTCCATGCCAACAAAGTGCTCTCATTCTGAAAATTCTCCTAAAGGTTTGCAAGAGCATTGAAACTAGATAACTCAAGTTTCAATGCTCTCTTGGCGATTCGAGGTTAGTCCGCGTTATTTATTGCGCTGAAATTTGAAGAATCCTGGTCGGCCTTCAACCACAGGCGCAACAGTTTTGGTAACTTGACCTTCGGTTTGATCAAGAAACTCTTTGGTGCTTTCAGGCAGGGGTTCGTTCAGGTTGAGCTTTTCCACTACCGTATCCACTGCCTGTTCCAGCTTGTTCTTGGAACCCTCGGCTACGTCTTCAACAGCTTTCTTGGTGTAGTTTGAGTCTTCCTTCAACTCTTGCTTGTAGTCATTTGCTTTCTGCTGCAAACGCTTTCCCGCTTCTTCTGGGCTATCGGACTGTTGAATTTCTTGAGCAGCTACATCGGGAGTTAGGGGAGCAGCAAAGCTGGCGGAAGCAAAGTTAATCAACAGAGCGATCGCTACCAAAGTTACTGATACAAATCGGCGAACTTTACTAATCAAACTGAAAAAATTCATGACAATAATCCTTGAACCATTAATTACTAGAAACGAAAACGGATAAGCGTATCAGTGTTGAACGCATTAGAGTCAAATACTCAGTTTGAGTATCTCAACGACCCGTAGGCTGGCCAGCAGTAGTGGGAATTTCTCCAGTCTCCATGAGCTGCTTAAAGCGATTCAGCTCATCCCCAATTTGCTGCTCTGGTTCTTCGCCAAACAGCTTAGCGATCGCAGCTGTGACTGCGCCGCCCGGAACGCTGTATTCCAGCACTACTTTGACTTCTGTGCCCTGCCGTCCCTGAGCAGGCTTGAACCGGACAAAACCCGCGTTTTCCACCTGTGCGCCTTCTGCGGAGGCCCAAGCAATTAGCTCGCCGGGGCGATCGTCCACAATTTCTGCATCCCATTCGATCGTCTGACCCATGGGTGCAGTGGCAACCCAGTGGGATCGACGGAGATCAAGCACCTTCACGGATTGCAGGTGCTTCATGAAGCGGGGTAAGTTTTCAAAGTCGTGCCAGTAGTTGTAGAGTTCTTCGGGAGATTTGTTATAGATCGTAACCGTGCGCTCAGCAATGAGGGACTTGTTGAGACCTACTGCATCACCCACCTTCTCCGGCAAGCTTTTTTCGCTCTTTGCACCGTGGTAGGCCAGGCTACCGCCAGCTACCGCCGTCAGCAATCCCCGTAGCGATCGCTGCCTTAGGCCCAGCAGTACCATTGCGCTACCGCCCACGATCGAAGCCCAGCGCTCAGTATCACCAACAGAGCCGCTCTGCTCCTGAGCCTTAGAAGATGATTCTGTTTCCATGATTGATTCCTTTTGACTAGCTCTTTTTGAAAAATCTGCGAGAGAAATAAGACCTTGAACTCAAAGTTATGTTCGGGTGAACTTAACTTATGCTTTCACCGCAGGACTGCTTGTGGGAAGCGGTGGCTCGATCGTCTCCGCAATCAAGCGGGAGTGGTATAAATCAGCAACTCGTTGCTCGTCCTGTGCCAAGTTAACTTCCATCGCATCAAAAATTTCTACCGTGGCGGGATCGGTCAGCTTGTTCCGCAGCGTAAAGGTATCCACTACACCTGTTTGCAGATCGCCCAAGGCACGACGGAGCAAACTGGCATCGCTAGTATTGGTCTGAAACCAACTTTTCAGGTCGGCATAAGCACCACTGGCGATCGCATTAAGGGACAGCTTTTCACCCAGTACGTCCAGGCGTTGCTCTAAGGCTCGAATGTGCTCCTGCTTAGATTGGCAAATGCCCTGGAAAGCGTGGTGCATTTCCTCGTCGGTAGCTTTCTCTGAGTAGTTCTCGAAGGCTTGCAGTCCATAACGCTCACCCGCGATCGCGGTGTTGATAGCATCTACAATTTCATTCTTAGTAGAGCCGCCCCACTCCTCGCCCAGCTTCCACCAACCCGCATCACGATCGGTTTCGTCCGGCAGAGTAGTGTCGGGAACGCTCAGACCCAACCGCGACAGGATCGCCGTAGTGAATATCGGCAAATCTCCAGGTCGGCGGGAGGTGAGCAGGTTGCCATCCACCACTAAAGCATCGTCCAGAACCTCTGCACCTGCATTCTCAATATCTTTGCGGATAGATTTGAAGCCTGTGGCTCGCTTGCCCTTGAGCAAATCGCCTTCGATTAGCACCTGAGGGCCGTGGCAAATGGCAGCGACTAACTTATTCGCAGCGATCGCATCCTGCACAAACCTCACAGTTTTCGAGTTCGTCCGCATCTGGTCAGGGGCGTGACCACCGGGGATAATCACCGCATCAAATTCTCTAGCTAGGGATTCGGTTGTTGTACCATCGGGTTTGATGGATAGCTTGCCCTGCTTGCCCTTATACTCCTCGTTCATCCGAGAACCCAGGACAACCACCTCTGCTCCTGCCTTCTTCAAAGCGTTGTAGGGAATCTGGAACTCTGTGTCCTCAACCTTTTGCTCAATCAGGATCGCAACTCGCTTCTTACCAGTCCCGTTGTTACTCGCCATAGCGCATCCTTAATTCTGCTCTTTCTCAAGGCTCCGTCCACAGTAGTTCTCCATCTCAGCAGAATTCCTCGCGCTATGGGCGTAGGCGTAACTCAGTCAACGGGTAGAGATGAAGAATATTGCTCAAACAGCAGTGAACTTGTGAGAGCTACTGAATCGGGAGGTTTGCCTTTCTGCCTATTTGGGGATTTTGGCTGCAGAAGAATTTCGCTAGGCTGCGAGGCAGAGTAGCGAAACGGAAGCTAAACGCAATGACGACGGCAAACGATCGGGATCTGGATTTGCAGGCAGACGGCGCGCCTTTAGAGGATGAGTCGGCGATCGAACCTGATTCGGGCGACTTGCCCCAGGAGATCACTGAATCCTACGGAACCGGAGTACACGACCAGCCGGGGTTTGCAATGGGCGGTCGGACGATGCGCGATCGATTGGGCAACTACAACGAAGCGTCCGCTGTGCTGACGGGTGGCGACATTGATGCCAATTTCGAGCAAGCGAACGCCGTTGGAGATGAGTCTGTAGGTGGAACGTCCCCCACGCCCGACATGGACGTGGTAGATGAGTTGGGCGCAGCAGTGGGCTTGGAAATGGACGATGCAGCCTTTCTCCGGACTACAGAGATTCTAGAGCAACGAGATTCCCAACGCTGGGAGCTAGAGCCGAAGTCTTCTGAAGATTACGCCGATCGCCGCACCGTAGAAGCTGATGAAGTGCTGGAGTAGCTGGAACACATCTGAATCAGGCTTAAGAGACCGGTTCCGGCTTTCTAGAGGCCGAGTCTTGGGCTGGCAGTCCCTTCATTTAGCGGTAGAAGTTGTCAGAATACTGTCGCGGCTTAACAAGCTTCTCCAACACGTGCAAGTGACACACCTACGAGGCTCTAATCTAAGCTGTGCTTGTTCTAGTAATCCGCGATGGGGGAGCTTCTATACCGCGCTTACAATTCACTGAAGCTAGGACTTAAAGTGCCTGCTAAGCAGTTGTGCAGAGTTATTTACCCATTTGGAAGCTTAAAGCGTAGAGAAACACAAGCTTTTGTCTCGCAGGTACGCATAGTCAATTTTGCCTAAATGCTTAGTGTTGCTAAATCACAGACTGGAAAATCAACATTCTCAAGAGTCTTTAGGCTTCTCGAGTTCTCTTGAGGTAGTAAAACTCGACAGGTAATTTCTTGAAATAGGCCAGTAGACTTATTCGCAGCTAAATCTTCAATAAACGAGATTGAAATATCTTCATCTTCTACATCAATGTCCTCTGTTAGAAAGAGATTAAACACCAGCTCATAAAAGATTTGTTCAGGGCTGGTTTCAGAATTATTAGGGAAGTTACCCTTATCCACTAATAGTGTGATTTGCTGTCGATTAGGATGTTGTGAGAGTGTCCGAATTACGTCTACTATTGGCGGATACAAGCTGTCATCTGACTGACACCAGTCAGGAGTAATAATTAAATTAATTTCCCTCAGCTTGAGATTCTTGTGCAGGTCGTGTAGAGGAGAGATATCAAATTTATTGGCTCTCAAAATCGCTCTGACATGGATGACTCGATCCGGCGATGTCTCTTCGTCAGTCAGACTGATAATACTGAAAGCCCCCTGAAAACCATACGACCGACAAAGATCTAGATATTCAGGAAATTCTATAGAGTAGTACTTGAAAGAGTTAATATTCCAAAAGCTAACGTGTGTTGGATCTTGAAAAGCGCCTCGCCCATCAGTAGAGGGAACTCGAATATCAACTTGAGCATCTGGCTTACAAATTCTCCAAATCTCATTCATGGTGTGAATGCGATCGCTCAGATGTTCTATTACGTCAAATGCTCTGAGGAAATCAACGCTGTTGTCAGGAAATGGAAACCGTCGGTTTAAATCAGCGACGATGTCAACACCGGGTCTAGAAGATACATCAACACCAATGAAACCATCCGGTTTATGACTTCCACATCCCAAATCGACTTGCATAACTTCTGATTGACTGTATAGTTGGTCATCCACAAAATTAAGTCTCGACAAGCAAAACCTGATTACCTGTTCGTAGGAGCATTTCTCGGCTACATCCTGATGAAGTTGCCTTGCAACCTCTAACCGTTCATCGTTGTGGGTGATGTAATAGTGGATTTTGCTATTGAGTTCTTCGATCGTTCGGTAGGAAATCTGCTCACTTACCGCAGTCAATTTGACCAGGTCAGGCTTCCAGTCCGTTAAGATAAACCCACCAACTGCTGCTACATCAATAACCCGATTAACTACAGCATCATCAAACTGAGGTGAAGTAATGTTTAAGTTTATTTTGGAGTCAGCATACAGATTTTGGGTTTCTGTATAGCTTGATGTTGGTGGATAGTATGTTATCACCTGACTTTCGATCCTGCGATCGGAAGCTAGACTGTTGAGATAGCCTGGATCTCCTCCAAAAATAGCGAGGCTGAACTGCGGGTCAAGGTGGCTGAGCAATTCTCCTCGCAGATAGGGAGATAGAAGTCCAATTAAGTTCCGGTAAACAGACTTCCGTTTTACAAACTCTACGTCTTTGATTGTGTTGCCCTGCTGACCTGCATAAATAACTGCGGACGGATCTATCTTTTTATCTAAAGAAACTAAACGAGACCAGAAGTCAGCAGCAATTGAGTGA
>DATNQR010000561.1:0-6389 GCA_036703905.1 Thermosynechococcaceae cyanobacterium | reverse complement strand
ATCACCTGCACCTGCTGCTGGAAAGCCAGCCCTGCCCCGATGCTGACCAGACAGTGGCGCGGCTCGTGCAGGCTTTCGCCACTACTTCTTTGGAGCAGATTTTGCCGCCGGATGTTCCAGTCCACCGTGTGGTGGTATACGGTCGGGTTCCCAACCGAACCAATCCTGAATGGACTCGTTCTTTCCATCTACAACCTCCTGCCAGTTCTACCCCTGCCAGTTCCACTCGTGTCAATCCTGACCCTGCTAACCCTGGTGAACTGGATCAGGCGGATCTGACCGCGATCACCCATCACCTCAGCGCCACCCTCAGCAGCTACGGCATTGCTATCAAAGTCCGGCGGCTCGATTCTCTTCCCGCCGCCTCCCGCCTTGTCATCTCTTGCGAAGCTCCCTACAGCCCCAACTCAACTCTGCTGGCAGAACCCATCGCCCAGCGCTTGCGGGAATTGGAACTGCATGGGTTTCAGGATGCGATCGTTCTAGGGCAGGTGCAGGGAGAAGCGAAACCGGACTGGTTTCTACGGATCGATCTGACTCCACCGGAACAAATTTTGCGGGAGTGGGCCCGATGGGGTGATGTGCAAGCCATTACTCGCTTGCTCAATCGAGCCTTGCAGCCTCAGCAAGTCCACCTCTCGGCGCTGCTGAAGGAGACAACTCTGCACTTGACCTGTCAAGGTCTGCAACCTGCGCTGCCGGATCAGACTGCCACGATCGCCACCATCACCCCAGTCCTGGACTCACTGATTCCCCAGGGACTTCATTCCGTTACGGTCTATGGCGTGGATGAATCCTTGTCAACTTCTCCCCTATGGGTGGACTGGCTCACCCTGCCCACTACGCCGCCCACTTTGGAGCTGGCCAGGCGGGGAGATCTGGAGGCGATCGCTTTTCTGCTCACCCGTCTGCTCAATCCCGATTTGGATGCCAAGCTGACCACGGGCGGCACGCGGGTGCAGATCGTCCAGAAAGGCGATGTGCTGCACGTGATGACTGACGCGCCCACCTGCCCACAGCAAAGCGTTGTGGGCCCTTCGGTAGCGCGTTGTCTCCAGCCTTTGCAGATTGCCACGATCGCTGGGGTGCGAGTCTATGGACGGCGGGCAGGACAGAAGCAGCCCCTCTGGAGCTACGGAGCGGATTTTGTGCCACGCCAACGGCTGGTTCCCGAAGTTACGCCAGAGTTTGCCGCGTCGGCAGCCTACGTGGGCGACCTGCTAACCCCGGCAGGAGCGCTGGTGCTGCGCTCAGATCTTCCAGAGTCAGCTTCCTGGCTGAGATCCGGTTGGGAGAAGGGAGTGCAGCACTTCCGGCAGTCGTTGCTGAAGTCTCGACTCTTCGCGCCACTGGATACTTCGGCGGCTCCGGCGACCACCGAAACTGTTCAACACGCCTCCACCGATCGAGGAGCGCTAACGGCACTGGTGTGGACGACAGTGGGGGTATTGCTGATAGTGCAGGTGGACTGGATTCTGGGAAGGGTTCTAGAAACTGCCCCCCCTGCTGCTACACCCCAAGTTCCTGTGGCTCCTGTAGCTTTGTCCCCCGTGCCATCCCCACTTAGTTCGCTGTCCCCCGCGCCATCCCCAACGAGTTCGCTCCAGAAGCAGCCCAACGAGGCAACACCCTTTAGCTCCTCTGGCTTCACCCGTAAAGGAACTGAAACTGCGGGTTCGATGCTGCCAGCGTCACCACCCCAACCTCCCGCCAGCACGATCGCGGCTCAAGTCCCCAACGACTATCCCACCTTCAACAGCCGCCAACTGGACGAGAAGCTGATGCTGTATCGGCGGTTTCTCACGGAACATGGTCGCCCTGATGTATTGATTATCGGCAGTTCTAGGGCGCTCCGAGGCATCGATCCAGTGGCCCTGCAAGCTGGCCTCGCCGATCGGGGCTACAAGAATGCGACAGTGTTCAATTTTGGAATCAATGGCGCAACGGCTCAAGTGGCAGACCTGATTCTGCGGCAAATCCTGCCCCAAGAAGCGTTGCCGAGGCTGGTAATACTTGCAGATGGGGCGCGGGCGTTCAATGGCAATCGCATAGATCCTACCTTCGATGGCATTGTGGCTTCTCAGGGCTACCGCACTCTAGTGGCCGGAAAGCCACCAATTCCCGGTACGCTGTTGAGCAACGTGCAGATTGCCAAGACCACACCCAAAGCTGATTCCCTTGCCCCCGGAGCCAGCTCTCCTAGCGCTAACCGCTATCAGGAAACCGAGCGTGCCCTGAATCACCTGCTAGAGTCAGCTTCCCTCAGCTATCCGCGTCGCGATCGCCTCAAGACTCTGATTCACGATCAATTAGTGTCCTGGCTGCCTGTGGATCGAGCCGGAACCGCGCCGGAAAGCGCGATCGTGCGGCAATTCAGCGATACCACCAGTCCTGCTGCCAGTGCTGCCAATTCTCCGCCGCCTGTCCTGCCCAATGGACTGGAGCCGATCGATGTCCACGGGTTTCTGGCTCTGCCCAATCGCTTCAATCCGGCAACCTACTATCAAAAATATGCCAGAGTGCCGGGGGACTACGATTCTGATTATGAGTCCTTCACCCTGGAAGGAAAGCAAACGGTGGCCCTGACAAACTTGGTGCAGTTCACCCAGTCGCGGCAAATTCCCTTAGTGGTGGTGGGTCTGCCCCTTACTAGCGCCTACCTTGATCCCGTTCGCAAGCGGTATGAGGAACAGTTTCAGCAGTTTATGGTGCAGCAGGCGACTCAACTGAAGTTTGTCTACCGCGATCTGAGCCAGGAGTGGATGACCCAATCAGACTATTTTTCTGACCCCAGCCATCTCAACCGCTACGGTGGGTACAAAATGGCACGACGGTTGGCGGAAGATGTGATGATTCCCTGGAGCGAGATTCGTCCGACTAAGCCCCAACCTTGAAGGGTGCTTGAAGAGGTATGAAAAACGGGGTGCAGGTGTGGAACCCCTGGCTGGGAGCTGTGCCCCACACCTGTCGTACCTCACTAGATTTGGAAACGCTATTTTGAACTCTCAATCTTTAAGCACTTATTCTGAGCACTTAATTCTAAGCAGTTAATCTTTAAGGATAGTGAAGGTTGATCGCAGTTTTTGCAGTTTTTGCCGCGGACTTGAAAATTGCTGCTAACATTTGGCTGCTGAGATCTGCTGAGGCTTTAGGTTAGCCAACTTCCGACGATCGGAGGATAGTCAGACTCCAAATTGTCCAGGCACACTATCTACTATGAGGGTGGGTGATCTCAGCTTTTCGGTGTTGTGTGGGTAGAGGAAATCAGTGAACGTTCCAAATCCGAATTCGCGTCCCAAAAGACAAGTCCCCAAAACCAAGCAGTCTAGTTCTAAGCAAGCACGATCGCGGCAGACAAAGTTTCGCTGGTGGGCTTTTGCGCTGGGGCTGACCGGAATTGCGATGGCATCCGCCACGGCCGGCGCAATGCTGGCTGTCACCTTCACTAGCACTCCCCTGATGCAGCGTAAGCTGACTCCTCAAGAAGCTTCCATTTTCTCCAAAGGCGATCGCATTTCCAACAACGGCAGCTTGCAAGTTCCAGAACTGACCCGTCCGGTCAACATTATGGTGCTGGGGCTGAAAGTGCTGACCAGTGATACTCAGAACGTCCCACCGGAACTGAAGAAGGTGGGATATCACGCCCTGGTGGACAAGACCTTTGACGGCTTGACCGACACAATGCTTCTGGTGCGCTTCAATCCAGAAACTAAGAAGTTGGCAGTGGCTTCAGTGCCCAGAGACACTCGCACTCAGATTCCAGGCTACCGAGTTTCCAAAATCAACGAGGCGAATTCTCTGGGCGGGCCCGCCCTAGCTGCCAGAGCTACTAGCGAACTTTTGGGGGGCGTGGGGATCGATCGCTACGTCAGCATTAACGTTCAGGGAGTGCAGGCCTTGGTGGATGCGCTGGGCGGCGTGAATGTCTACGTGCCCAAAAACATGAAGTATCGGGACGAAAGCCAGCACCTCTACGTGAATCTTAAGGCTGGGCAACAACGTTTGAATGGTGACCAAACCTTACAACTACTGCGCTTTCGATCGGACGAGTACGGGGACATTGGACGCATTCAACGGCAGCAGATGGTGATGCGGGCGTTGATGGAGCAAACGCTGAATCCAGCGACCTTGGCGCGATTGCCTCAGTTACTGTCGATCGTGAAGACTCATGTAGACACCAATCTGAGTGTGGAAGAGTTGATGGCGCTGGTGGGGTTTGCCTCTCAAGTGAACCGTTCCAATGTGCAAATGCTGACTGTGCCAGGGGATTTCAGCCAGCCTGGGCAGTTTAATGCTAGCTACTGGTTGCCTAACCCCGGCAAGATTACGACGATGATGGCGCAGTACTTCAACTTCGGCACTGCTACCCAAACGAATAGCACTACCAGCTTGCGAGTCAGTCTGCAAGACAGCACTAAGCAGCCAAATTCGGCTCTGGCGCTCAGCAGCAAATTAGTTACTGTGGGCTATCCCAATGTGGCGATCGACATTCCTTTGAGGGAACCCCTCAGAGTCACCCGAATCATTGCCCAACGGGGTGATTCAGACAGCGCTGAAGGCATCCGTCGTGCCCTCGGCTTTGGTGAAGTGCGCGTGGAAAGCACGGGCGATCCTGAGTCAGATATCACGGTGCAGATTGGGCAGGATTGGCTACAGAAGCAACCCACGATCGAAACGCCTGTTAAAGGCCGGTGATGGCATGAGTGGGAAAAATCTGGCTAAAAGTTGAGGGCAGCGCTCAAAACACTGACGACGAGATTCTTCATGCAGGCGATCGATACAGTTTAGGAGGAGAGGACATTAGTGTATAGCTTGGAACTGCTAATAAAAAGTACTACGTAGGGAAGTACTACATAGGATTCCGAAGAAGAAATTCTGTGAATTTACTCAAATTTTCTCGATAATTTCCTGTGGCAACGATATCACAGGAAAACTTCTCGATAATACCCCCGTAACAGGGATATCACGAGAAAAATGGCCTTGATTAGTGTCAGAAGTGGAACGTTATCGAGAAAAGAGTCGATGCAATAAGTTGTTAGGCGTACTTAAATCTCGGTTTGGGGAATATTTTAATCTATGTTGATTGATATGTTTTGAGCAATGCACTACTCCCTAGACAAACTGAGAAATTTACTGTGTGAAGTTGAATTTGAACATAATATCAGCGTGATTTACGGGCTGGAGTCAGGTAGTCGTGCCTGGGGATTCGAGTCTCAGAATAGTGATTATGATGTTCGCTTTCTCTACATCCGACCAATTAACTGGTATCTATGCATTGAGAAACGCGACGATGTATTGGAGTTTGGAACCTCTGATGATATTGATCTTAATGGTTGGGATCTCAGAAAGTCACTCCTGTTTCTTCGGCAATCCCATCCTGTGCTACTTGAGTGGTTGAGATCCCCGGTCGTTTACGTTGAGCAGCCAGGAATAGTTCAACAGATGCGAGAGATTGGAGAGGAGTTCTTTGCTCCACGCTCATCAGTACATCACTACATTGGTTGGGCTGAACGAATTCTTCATCGATATTTTCAACATTCTGATTTAGCGGCAAAGCGCTATTTCTATGTAATGCGTCCAATTTTATGCTGTCGTTGGATTGAGACAGTTGGAGGACAGCCACCCCTCCTAATGCAAGAGCTGATTACAGCAATTGAAATGCCAGTTGAGACAAAATTGGCACTTGAGAACCTGATTGAGAGAAAACGGGCAGGATATGAGCTTGACTCAGTAGGAAGAATACCAGCTTTGGATAAATATATTTCTGAAGTTCTACCTCAAATCAAGGAGTTCCTTGTTACCCTTCCTAAACCTGAATATGCACCTTTTGAGTTGCTAAACCCACTGTTTCATCAAGCCCTAGAAGAATTTGCAGCAAAGCAGCCTTTTCCCCAGTTCCGGTTAAACAAAGCGTTGTAAAGTTTGAGTGTATGCTGTAAGCCTAACATCCCGTTTCACACCGACCGTATAGAGATAGTTGATTGAGCCGAAAGGTGCCTAGCGGTGGGTGAACGGGGTCGTTAGCCCCGATCGCTGAAAAGTTATTGGTTGAGCGTTCGAGATTATCTGCGGTAGGAATTGGGTGCGTGAGCGGCTGTGAAGCCCAGTGAGGACAGGAAGCTGATGCTCTAAGGAATACTGAGATACTTTCGGTTGAACTAAGTCCCCTTACCCTGGATGCCGAAAGAAGGTAGAAGAATTGCTCTATGTTCATAGAGTTGTGCAGCTAATTAAGAAATTTATTAGGTCTTTTTCCGTTTTCTCTGGAGGATCTAAAGTATCCATAGCAGAAGCTTTAGGTCTAAAACTATGCAACTATCATCTCAGCTCGAAACCACTTCGACACTGTCTCAAGATATGGCATCACCCCCACCCGAAATGGTCATGAT
>DATNQR010000560.1:0-3599 GCA_036703905.1 Thermosynechococcaceae cyanobacterium | reverse complement strand
GACTGAACCCAACTTGGTCTCTACTTGCCCTTGCTTCGGTAAACGCCGTGGCCCATCTTTAGAGGAGGCGATGCTCAAGCAGGTGTCATCATCTCCAACGTAGCGGATTGAGTAGCCCGAATCGTCAGCCCCGTTGGCGTACTTGCCTGCTTCTCCACCTGCGTCAACCAAGCGAAATCCAGAAGGCAGATCGGTGGGCGCGACGATCGGGATGGGCAGTTGGATGAGTTGGGCTTTTTGTTCGGGGGAAAGTAGGCTTCCGGTGGCTTGGGCGATCGAAGTTTCAGGGGTCGGTGTGCTAGAGACTGGTGGAGCCTCGACTTTCTCTGGAAGGGCAGCCCAATCAGCCTTAGTAGCATTCACTGGAGCGGCTGTCGTTCGAGGAGCAAAGTTCGCTGTGCAACTGGCAAGACAGAGCAGTGCGGCGGCTCCGAGGGCAAAAGCAGGGATGGGAAAGGGCTGAGTCATGGATCGTCTCTTCACTCACAATCCAAAGCTCCAATGGCGACGGTTAGGTTTCCGAGAACCGGGCTGAAAATTTACATTTTTTGCCCCTCCCTTGAGCGTGACTTCTCCCTCTATCGCTGCTGTTCGCTAAAGGTTAAACTTCCGGCACGCTTCCTGATAGTGCTCTCTAGCCCGTTGGTAGCGACGGCTTGCCCATTTGGTAATGCCCCATAGGTGCAGGATGAACTCGTCCTGATTCACTACTCCACAATCGCGGTGCTCCAGGATCAGCGATCGCAACACCTCCTCAATCCCATTAGTCCCCAAGCTCATTCATCAAACGGGCGTACTCTTTGACGGCATTTTGATAAGCTTTACTGCCACCCGCCTTTGCCCCCCAAACCACAAAAATGATCTGATTTTTGCTCATCCCTTGGGTCTTCAGTTCAGCAATTCGGTTCCGAACTGAATCATCAGATTCAGGCGATTCAGGCGATTCAGCCGATTTGAACTGATTCAGTTCAGCTAGTTCAGGATGGCTAGGACTTGCCTGGTACAGGCGATTCAGCCAGTTCAGACGGTCTAAATCCGTGTTGAACTGAATTGATTCAGGTTCAGCCCGAAGCGGGGGTTGAACTGAATTCTGAATAGGGGCTGACCAGGACGTGAAGTCAGTAATCTTGCGATCGATGGTCGGTAGCTCAACCTCCAGCCACTGGGAATAACCGGGAAGCTTAAGCCGTCCCTTGCCGCTTGATACGGGCTTGCGAGTCGTGGGGTGGATAGTGGGAATGAGTTCCAGTTCCAGCAGTGATGAATCCCTCAGCTTGGCTAATCCCTTGGCATCGCCCAGGCAAATGAGGGTGCGGTCGTGAGCGACAAACAACGGGGGCAGCAGCACCTTGCGGCTGTCCGACATCGCAGCCTTGAAAAACTTGCTGCCAATGTCTCCAGGGAGCCTGTCTGCCCAGTTGGTCATCTCCTCACAGATCACGCTCATGACTCGTCCCTGTGACCGTAGCTGTTGCTGCCAATCTTCTTCGCTTAAACCCGCTCGATTGAACTCTTGGTAACGAGTCGTAATGTCGTTTAGATAAGCTGCCAAGAACTCCGCGATCGCGCCATAGTCCATTCCGGCCCCAATATGGCGGATTCCTTTCCATTCATGGTTGGCGGCATGGGGGTCAAGAACGACCACTTGATGTCCGGCTCTCACCTTCAGTCCGGCAATGTACCGGGCTGTCCAGGATTTGCCCGCGCCCATACCGCCAAAGGTCAGAGCTGGGGATATTCCAGGAAGTTGGAGAGATAGGCGTAGGGGTCACTGGAGGTTGGGATCGGAGTGATTGGGACTCCAGGCATTGCAGGGGCAGAAGTGGCAGGTACTACGGGTACTGGATCTGGGAGAACGGGTTCGACCTCGGCTTCGAGATAGGCTGCCATCTGGGGATACATTGCTTCTGCTGCCTGAAGTTGGGCGACCTGCTGATGGGCTTCTAGCTCTGCTTGTTGCTGCTGCATTTGGAGGCGCTGTTGCTGCTGTTGCCACTGACAATACTGGCGCTGCCATTCTTTGCGGTTCTGGGTTTGCGCCCAAGCGCTCAGGCAGAGTCCAGCCCCGACGATCGCGAGAGGCAGTTTACGGGCAGCAGCAGGGTAGGACAGGTTAGCTCCGCCCAGATTGAGGAATTCAGCACTGTGCAGATAGCCACTGATGGAGAAGCCGGTACAGACTAAGCCAGCCGCCATCAGGGAGTAGATGTGAGGCAGGAAGGGATCTCTCACTTCATCACCTCCTGAAGCTGCTGGCTGCTCTGTTGAGCCGTGTGGGTCAATCCGTCCCAATGTCCCGCGAGGGTGGCGGCAACCAGGAGGACAGCGATCGCAATCAGCTTGACGTTGCGGCTAAAGTGGATCGCCAGCGCTAACCCCACTAATCCAGCCACACCAATAATTCCGTAGAAGGGCTGGAGGGCTGGCAGGAGGCGGATCAGCAGAGTGACGGCTGTGCCCAGGCTGAACCAGGTGGCAAATCGAGTTGCAGCTTCGAGGGTAAGGTCGGCGGGTTGCTCCTCTGGCTCGATCGAGAGCTCCTCTACTTTGGGGTAGTAGGGGTCATTGGGAGAGATTGGGTCAAACATTGGGTTAGGCGCTCCTACAGCCCAACGAAGTTGCGGAACCCTTGCCAGAAACCTTTACCCGGTTTGCCCTGTGTGCCGTAGGTTAGCAGTTCTCGGCGCTGCTCTGACTGCTGGCGTAGCTGCTCCTGGATCTGCTGCTCTCGGATGGCACGGGGGACTTTCTCTTGAATTTGGCGGCGCTGGCGTTGGTGGCGCAGGTGGATCAGGCGAATGGCACTGTTGAAGTCCATCTGGTTCAGGTTGGTTTCAGAGCGAAATTCGGCATCCTGCTTTTGTGCCCCCAGTCCGGCTTTCTGGTTCATTAGCGCCAGGTGTTTGGTGTAGCCGCGATCGACTAGCCACGCATCCAGAAGGGATTTGTCGATCGTCTTGGAGCCTTTCTCGACTTGCTTCAGCACCCGTTGGATGAACTGCTCGTACTCCACCTGACCTTCAATCAGTTCAGTGAAGTGTTTTTCCAGGATGGGCAGCATCTCCCGCAGGCGCTCCATGGCGATGGCGCGATCGGCGTATTGGGCAAGCTCCTGGTCGCTCATCTGGGGCAGGCGAGACAGATCGATGTTGAAGTAGCGTCTGGCTCGTTCGTGTAGCTGCTGGGCATGGGGCAGGATGTGAGAGGCGATGCCGGGGCGACGGGCGAGATAGCCTTTGGTTTGTTTGGGTTGGGGCATTATTGACACTCCTTGGTTTCATCTGACCAGAACAGAAAACTGCTGCGGTGGGTACTGCATATAGGCGATCGGGGGACGATGACGGTTTCTCTGCCGTGGGAACCTGCGAGAAACCCAATGAAGTAGACGACGATCACGGCTAATCCTGCGACGGCAATCCCAGTGAGAAGCAGGGCAAAGGGGTCGTGTCCCGCTTGGCTGCGTTGTATCGGTTGAGCTTGGGGTTGAGGCGGCTGTAGCTGATTGAGGGCGACTTCTAGAGGCGTGAAAGTAACTGCTCCAGCTGGCTGCTGCTTAACCAGGTAGGGTTTGCCATCTGTGTGTTGATAAACCGTGAGAT
>DATNQR010000559.1:0-1810 GCA_036703905.1 Thermosynechococcaceae cyanobacterium | reverse complement strand
AGGGCCCCCAGGAAGTTGTGGGTTCCGTCGTCAAGCTTGGCAGGGCCGCGCAGAATTTGCTCCAGCGTTCCGGTTGTGCCGACGCGGATGCGGGTTCCCCGTGGCAGGACGGGGCTAGGGGTGGCCATACCCCAGTGATAGCCGCGGCCAGGCGCTTCGGCGGCTCTGGCGAAGGGGGAGCCGATCATTACGCCATCTGCACCGGAGGCGATGCACTTGCAAATGTCACCGCCAGTGATCAGTCCGCCATCGGCGATGACGGGGACGTAGTTGCCAGTCTCGTGGTGATAGTCGGTGCGGGCAGCGGCGCAGTCGGCGATCGCGGTGACTTGGGGAATGCCCACGCCCAACACGCCACGGGAGGTGCAGGCGGCTCCGGGGCCAATGCCCACCAAGATTCCGGCGGCTCCAGCTTTCATGAGGTTCAGGGCAACTTCGTAGGTGACACAGTTGCCGAGGATGACGGGAATGGGCATTTCCTGGCAGAAGCGGGCCAGATCCAGGGGGACGATCGATTCTGGTGACAGGTGAGCAGTGGAAACGACGGTGGCCTGGATGAAGAAGAGATCGGCTCCGGCTTTGGCGACGACGGAACCGAAGCGGGCTGCGCCTGCTGGGGTTGCGCTGACGGCAGCAATGCCGCCCTGCTGTTTAATTTCCTGGATGCGCTGCTCGATCAGTTCGGGTTTGATGGGTTCGGCGTAGAGCCGTTGCATCAGGGTGACGAATTCGTCTTTGCCGACGGAGGCGATTTCATCCAGGATGGGGTCAGGGTTTTCGTAGCGGGTTTGGATGCCTTCCAGGTTGAGGACTCCGAGTGCACCCAACTGAGACAAGCGGACAGCCATGTTTACATCCACTACGCCATCCATCGCGCTAGCAATAATGGGAATTTCACGATCGATGCCGCCGATCTGCCAGCGTGTATCTGCCAGGGATGGATCGAGGGTGCGCGTGCCTGGTACTAGCGCGATTTCGTCGATGCCGTATGCTCGTCGGGCGGTTCTGCCCCTGCCAATTTGAATGTCCACGCTGCTCGCCGCTCCCAAAGATGTACTTTAAGCCTAGCCAAAAACTGCTGCTAGATTAAGCTCGATTTTAGAAGATGTTGGCGGAGTCGTGTAGAGATGAATGGAGGTGAACGAAGTTTCCTGTTCAGGGTTAGACTTTGCGTGAGGCTTTGGATTGAGAGTTAGGGTTGAGCAGTCATGGCGATCGTTAAAGATGGGGAAACGCCGCTTGTGCGGGTGGGTAAGGTGATCGCGGCTCAGGGCTTGGGGGGAGAGGTGCGGATCTATCCTGAATCAGATTTTCCTGAGCGGTTTTTGCGATCGGGTCGGCGCTGGCTGCTGCGACCGGGACAACAGGAGCCAGAGGCTATGAAGCTGGTGCGGGGCAGAGTGCTAGAGGGAAAAGGGCTGTTTGTGGTGCAGTTTGCAGAGGTGAGCGATCGCTCTGGGGCTGAGGCGCTGGTGGGGGCTGAGATGTTTGTGCTGGCTAGCGATCGACCCCGCTTGGAGGAAGACGAGTTCCACGTGGGAGATTTGATTGGCTTGCAGGTGTTTGATCAAGACACTCAGACGCTGGTGGGAACGGTGGTGAGTGTGATTCCGGCGGGGAATGACTTGCTGGAGGTGGAGCGTGCCGAGGGCGATCGCGTGCTGATTCCGTTTGTGTGGGCGATCGTTCCGGTGGTAGATTTGGCCCGAAGCCGAATCGAGATCACGCCTCCTGTGGGTTTGATTGAGTAAAAAGGACACTGAAATCTAGTCCAATTTTAGTCCAACGACTTTTTCGATCGCTTCGTCAA